>CAYHKS010000015.1:4154-12487 GCA_964357345.1 uncultured Candidatus Saccharibacteria bacterium
TCCGCTGGGTGTTCCATCACGTATGAACTTGGGACAAATTCTTGAAATGCATTTGGGTTTGGCAGCAAATACCTTAAATTATCAAGCCATTGTCCCTCCATTTGCTGGAGCACAGGAGGCTGAAATTAAAGAAGAGTTGAAAAAGTCAGGTTTCAAAGAAAATGGAAAGATGAAGCTCTTCGATGGTCGAACTGGTGAGGCCTTCGATCAGGATATTGCAGTCGGATATATGTACATTCTGAAGTTGCATCACATGGTTGAAGACAAGATACACATGCGTTCAATTGGTCCATACTCCTTGATCACTCAACAGCCATTAGGAGGTAAAGCTCAAAATGGAGGTCAGAGATTTGGAGAAATGGAAGTCTGGGCGCTTCTTGGACATGGTGCTGGTCACACTCTTCGCGAAATGCTTACTATCAAATCTGACGATATTCAAGGTAGATCAGCAGCCTTCGATTCGATAGTTAAGGGTGAGAAGATCCAAGAACCGGGCACACCAGCCTCTTTCAACGTGCTTATGAACAATCTCCGCGGGTTGGCTCTAGATGTCGAGATGAAGAAAAGCAGAGGCGAAAACTCTAACGAATAATCACCATGACCTACAACAAAAAAACAATTGACACAAAAGATTTCGACTCTATCGGTATCAGACTCGCAAGTCCGGAGCGTATCAAGGAGTGGTCATTCGGAGAAGTTACGAAACCTGAAACAATAAATTATAGAACACAGAGGAGCGAGAGAAATGGCCTCTTTGACGAGAAAATTTTTGGACCAGACAAGGATTTTGAGTGTTATTGTGGAAAATATCGGGGGATTCGTTACAAAGGAATCGTTTGTGAAAAGTGTGGCGTAGAAATAACTCGCTCAATTGTTCGTCGAGAAAGAATGGGTCACATTGAGCTCGCTTCGCCAGTTACACATATATGGTTTCTAAAAAATGTTCCATCAAGAATCTCTTTAGTTATGGGTATTCCTGTAGCCGACCTAGAAAAAGTAATTTACTTTGCAGGATACATTGTTACTTCGATTTCTGTGTCAGAAAAAACACGAGTTTTAAAGGATCTAGAATCTGAATTCAAGTCTAAAGTTAAGACTCTTCATGATGATAAGGCCAAAGAAGCCTTAAAGGAACTAGCTCAACAGGCTAAACATGATATTGAATCACTGGTTCCTGGCCGTGTTCTAGACGAAGTTGAGTATCATCGTTTTGGAATGAAATATTCCACTATCTTCGAAGCGGGTATTGGTGCCGAAGCAATCTTCAATATTTTGAAGGCAGTGGATCTCAAGAAACTCCATGCAGAGATAGAGGAAATGATAACTAGAGCTCCCGCTACAGAACTGACGCGCCTACACAAACGCGCCTCCACTATCCAATGGATGATAACAGCCTCAATCAGACCAGAATGGATGTTTCTAACACGAATTCCTGTAATCCCTCCAGCTATACGCCCAATGGTGCCTTTGGATGGAGGAAGATACGCCACCTCAGACGTTAACGATCTTTACCGTCGGGTTATTAATCGCAATAATCGTTTGAAGAAACTTAAGGATATAAGTGCTCCAGACGTTATTCTGAGAAACGAAAAAAGGATTCTTCAAGAGGCAGTTGATGCCCTAATAGATAACACCATCAGGCACGGAAGTGCGGGAGGAAATCAATCTCAGAGGAGACCACTTAAGAGTCTTTCAGATAACCTCAAGGGCAAACGAGGTCTATTTCGACAAAATCTTTTGGGCAAGCGTGTTGACTACTCCGGTCGATCCGTAATAGTAGTTGGACCGGAACTAAAGTTGCATCAGTGCGGGTTACCAAAACATATGGCCTTAGAGTTATTCAAGCCTTTTGTTATTTCCGAATTGTTAAGGAGAGAGCTTGCATACAACATTCCTGGAGCAAGAAGACTTATCGAAGATGCAATACCCGAAGTGTGGGCAATACTTGAGGAGGTAATTGGAGGCAAGTATGTACTTCTTAATCGTGCCCCAACGCTTCACCGTCTTGGTATACAAGCCTTTCAACCAATTCTAATTGAGGGTAACGCTATTCAACTTCATCCACTAGTTTGTACAGCATTCAACGCAGACTTCGATGGAGACCAAATGGCTGTTCATGTTCCACTTTCCGACGAGGCTCAAGCTGAGGCAAGGCTTATCATGGCAGCAGACAAAAACATTCTTAAACCTGGTAATGGTGAACCAGTTATCACAAACAAGATGCTCGACATTGTGTTGGGGACTTACTGGATGACCCGTATCATCCCTGGAGAAAAGGGGGAGGGTAGATACTTCTCAAGTCCAAACTCCGCTATTACTGCGTACGATTTCGATGTTTTGAGTTTTAGATCTAAGATTCATGTTCTTGCTAATACTTCTGAAAAATATCGGCACTTTGACGGCAAATTATTCGAAACTTCTGTTGGACGACTTCTCTTCAACACGATGCTTCCTCAAGATTATCCTTTCCTAAACCACGAAATGGATAAGAAAAAAATGGGGGACCTTGTTGACGATCTTATCGAACGATATGGCATCGAGAGTCTTCCTAGTATCGCTGATAAAATAAAAAGTTTTGGATTCAAATACGCCACACTCTCTGGTGTGACTTGGGGAATCGATGATGTCAAAATCCCTGCAGAGAAATCAACTCTAATTGCTAAAGGACGAGAGAAAGTGCAAGAAGTTATTGGACAGTGGAACGATGGTCTTCTTTCTGAAAACGAGCGTATTCAAAAATCTGTTGAAATATGGCAAGCAATTAAGCAAGAAATTGAGTCATTGATTCCTAAAACACTGGCGATTAAAGATTCGGTTTATGACATGACCAACTCAGGGGCTAGAGGTACGATGGGAAACCTTACCCAAATGGTGGGAATGAAGGGCATCATCACAAACGTTTCGGGTGAGTCTTTGGAGTTTCCAATCATCTCTTCCTATAAGGAGGGTCTTACTCCACTTGAGTACTTCATTACTACTCACGGTTCGAGAAAGGGTTTGACAGACACAGCGCTTAACACAGCAAAAGCTGGATATCTCACAAGACGACTCTTTGATGTCGCTCAGGATGAAATAGTTACCGAAGAGGATTGTGGAACAAAAGATGGAATCCTCATTACAAAGAAGACTGCTTCAGGTATCCAAATTCCTCTTTCGAAATCGACTCGAGGACGCTTCCTTGCTAAGGACATTGTTGATTCGAGTGGTAATGTAGTTTTCAAGACGGGACATTTCATCACAAAGGCCGATGCTGATGTTATTGAAAAATCTAACATTGAGAATGCCACAGTTCGCTCACCGATGGTTTGTAAGTCGGAGCACGGCGTGTGTATTAGATGCTATGGTGCCGATCTAGGCAATAACAAGGTGATAGAACTTGGAGAGGCAGTTGGAACAGTTGCGGCACAAGCTATAGGCGAACCTGGAACACAGCTTACAATGCGTACCTTCCATGCTGGTGGTGTGGCAGCAGCTGGTGGGGACATAACTGCTGGCTTGCCTCGCGTCGAAGAAATCTTCGAGAAAAGGAAACCAAAGAGTCCTTGTATTATCTCGCATGTAGATGGAGTTATTTCGGAGATAAAAGTGTCAGGGCACGATAGAGTTATAGTTATTCTTCCCGATGAAATAGAGGCAAAAGCTAAAACTAAGAAACTTGATACCGAACACGTTGTTACACCGAACAGAAGTATTCTTACCAAAGTTGGAGCAACAGTTAAGAAAGGAGAAATGCTTACAGATGGTTCAGCTGATTTGGATGAATTGTTTAGATATGCAGGACGAGAGGCAACAGCGGAGTACATCATTAATGAAGTGTCAAAGCTTTACGAACTCCAAGGTGCAGCTGTGTCGCACAAACACATTGAGCTGATTATTCGGCAGATGTTTGCCAGAAGGAAAATTAAGGATCCAGGTACGACCCTCTTTACCAGAGGAGATGTGGTTGAGCTTGCTGATGTTTTGCACACTGATGCTAAAGCCGACTCAGTCATTATGGGCATTTCTGAAGTTTCCTTGTCTAGAGCAAGCTTCCTTTCAGCGGCCTCCTTCCAGCACACCCCTAGAGTACTCATCCAAGCAGCAATTAGAGGGGCACAGGATGGCCTCTTAGGGCTCAAAGAGAATGTTATTATAGGAAGACTAATTCCCGCTGGGACTGGTTTCCCAGGAGGTTACAAGCAAAAACTCATATGGGAGGAAACGTCGAAGCAATCAAAGAACGTTTAGACATTGCCGAAGTTATAGGAGGATACATCAAACTCGAGAAGGCCGGAGCGAACTTCAAAGCAAAGTGCCCCTTCCACAATGAGAAAACTGCGAGTTTCTTCATTTCTCCTTCTAGGCAAAGCTATTACTGTTTTGGTTGTGGGGCAAAGGGGGACATCTTTACTTTTGTTGAAGAGATGGAGGGAGCAGATTTCAAGGGAGCACTTAAAACTTTGGCTGATCGGGCTGGAGTAGAGCTTAAATATGAGAAGAGAGAGGGGCAGACAGATATCGATAAGCTTCACGAAGTCCTCCATGTTGCGATGCAATTCTACGAGGAAGAGTTAAAGAAAAATAAGGAAGCATTGCAATATTTGAAGTCAAGAGGAGTAAATGATGAGAGTATAGTCTCGTGGCGATTAGGCTTTGCGCCACAAGAATGGAGGAGCCTACGGTCACACTTACACAATCTTGGATTCACTGATGAGATTCTTGGTAAGGCTGGGCTCGTGAAGAGGAGTGAAGATCATAAAGATAAAGAACCGTATGATACCTTTCGTGGAAGAATAATTTTTCCTCTCTTTAACCCTCGTGGAGAGGTTATTGCCTTCTCGGGCCGTGCTCTAGCTAAGGATACCGAGCCAAAGTACCTTAATAGTCCAGATACTGTCCTCTTCACCAAAAGTGATGTTTTGTATGGGCTCGACAAGGCTCGTGAGGACATAAGGCGAAAGGATTATGCTGTTTTAGTTGAAGGACAACTAGACCTTGTGCTCTCTCATCAGGCGGGGGTTGGGAACACTGTTGCCTCATCTGGTACCGCCTTTACCCAGGCTCATTTGGAGAGGCTCAAGCGGATTTCTCCGAGGATAGTACTAGCTTTCGATGGTGATCTCGCGGGCATGAAGGCATCAGAAAAAAGTGCAACTCTAGCCTTAGCTCTTGGAATGGAAGTCAAGATTGCACGTCTTTTTGAAGGGAAGGATCCAGCGGATCTCGTACAGGAAGATCCGGAAAAGTGGAAGGAGGTGTTAAGAAATTCGAAATCTGCTATTGAAGTTTTTCTTGAGGAAGCGATCAAGAACGAAAAAGATCCAAGAAAGATTGGAAAAACGATAGAGAAGAAACTTCTACCGCTCATTGCTCTTGTTGGGAGCTCTATGGAACGTTCTCACTTCGTGTCACTTATTTCTAAACGAACGGGGATAAGAGAGGACGTAATTGTTGAGGACCTGAGGCAAGTAAAGCTCTCTCATAATATTCAAAAAACTGAAGAAGGTCCCGTGGAGAAAAAAAAGGAAAAAAGAACTCGAAAGGACGAATTGGCGGAGGTAACTGTTTGGCTCAAGGAAAATCCAGAGGATTTAGAATTGGCTCGCAATGTGGCAGAGCTAAAGAAACTCATTAGGATTGATGAACTTGATGAAGAAATAAATGAATTACGTCTCAAGACTCAAGGAAGGGGAAATGAAATCTTTGAGAGAATAGTTGCTCTGACCAAAGAGAGGGACGAAGTAAAAAGACAAGACCAATAAATTATTGTAAAATACAACATTGATGCCAAAAAAGAAGAAACACACAAAAAATAAGAAGAAGAAGGTCAGCACGAAAGTGCGGACCAAAAAACGTGTTGTGAAGAAAGTTGCGAAAAAGAAGGTGGTAAAGGTAGTGAAACAAAGACCTCTATCCAAAAAGGGGCTTGAGCAAGAAACAAGAACCAATCGTCTCATCGCCAGAGGCAAAGAAAGGGGATTTATTACATATGACGAAATTTTAAAGGAATTCCCAACAATTGAAACAAACATTATCTTTCTGGACGAACTTTACCAAAAGCTCAATTCCGCAGGTGTGGACGTGCTAGAGGGTGGGGGACTCCTTGAGGTTTACAATACCGATGATGACAAAAAGTACTACTCGAAATCCGATTCGGCTTACGACTCCATCCAGATGTATTTAAAAGAGATTGGTCGTTACCCACTTATCTCTGGGAACATGGAGAAGGAGCTAGCCAAGCGAATAGAGGCTGGAGATTCGGAGGCGAGAAATCTTTTAGCGCAGGCCAACCTGCGTCTCGTCGTCTCTATCGCCAAGAAATACGCCAACCGTTCTCCCGATCTTACTCTTCTTGACCTTATTCAAGAGGGGAATCTTGGTCTTTATAAAGCTGTGGAAAAATTTGATTGGACAAAGGGATACAAGTTTTCAACCTATGCCACATGGTGGATACGTCAGGCCATTACTCGTGCCCTTGCAGATCAATCTCGTACGATACGTGTGCCGGTGCATATGGTTGAGACAATTGCTAAATATAAGCAAGTTGTCCGAAGACTTACTCAAGATTTGGGACGGGAACCCTTGCCTGAAGAGATAGCAATGGAGATGAATTTAGACGTGGATAAAATTTATCAAATAGAAAAAATTGATCAGTCGACAGTTTCTCTAGAAAGTCCGGTAGGGGATGAAGGGGATGATGGGAAATCGAAGTTAGGCGACTTTTTGGCAGATGATAAAATTCTTTCTCCAGCTGAAGAATCTTCTCGCAGAATTATTTCTGACCAAGTTAAAGAAATATTAAATGATCTTCCTCCTAAAGAAAGAAAGATACTAGAAATGAGGCACGGACTTACAGATGGCTACACTCATACTCTTGAGGAAGTGGGAAAAGTTTTTGGTGTTACCCGCGAACGTATTCGACAGATCGAAGCCAAAGCCCACGAAAAAATCCGCCAACACGACAAGATAAATAGACTAAGGGGATACTAAATCTGTAAAAACCTTCCAGATTTTGTACATAGCGTAGGTGTCGAGCTTACAGTATTCAAGCATTTCCTGCTTTTTGTTTTCTAGTTTGTTACCGGTGATTTCTCCAGCACTTATTTGTCGATAGGATTCTATGGCATCTGTGCCACTTTTAACACCAAGAGTGGAGTAAGAAAGTTCTGGCACTAAAACGGGCAGAACTTTTTTGATGGACGATTTGCCTTTAAATTCCGGATGAACAAAGTATTGTTTTTCCACAATGTCTTTAAGGTCATAAGTTCGATCAATCAGTCTCAAAAGGAACTTGCTGTGTTCAGGCACGAGTTTAGCCAGTTCTTTGTTCCGGCTATTTTCAAAGGCTTTGTGCCAAGAGATGATAGTGCCTTTTTCGTCTATATGTTCTCGCAGGCTCTCTGCGATTTTTTGGGAAGGGTCACCTTGTAGCACGAGGCACTCGAAATGTTTGGGCTCTGATGCAGTGCCATCTAGAACGTGTAGGGAGTATTGAAAGACAATATGCTGGAAAGGGCTATAGCCGTTGAATGGAGGTATGGCTGTTGGATATGTCTCGTAATCAAGGAAATAGAGCGGGAAGGTGAGGTTTTCAAGCTCTTCCTTGATTTTGTCCAGATCTACTACCGGAGAGCCCTTTTTATGCGCTATAACCTGATTTAGCTTGGCTCCCTTTAGCCTGTCATCTATCTCCACGTCATCCATGGCTAAAATACCCTCATCTAGCAACTCTTCTAAGAACTTTTTACTATTACCAATTCTATTTAAGTCATGAATGCTGTACTCGGGAACATTAGGGTTTATATAGGAGAAGGTTGTGCAATGAGAGGAGCGCCCCTTGTAATAACAAACACATGGAGGTGGGGGCATCTTCTCAATAGATAAAAATTTATATGCCTCCTCCATCTCTAAACAAACTTGCTCTCGTAAGCCTTCTTCTACTGGTGACTTATCCTCCTCTAAAAAAAGTTCATCAAAATTAAGCTCACCTTGCCTTACATATTTTCTATTTAGCCTTACTAGATATTTTTTATTCAACTTTACCCCGCAAGCCTCAATGACAATCGTCTGGAAGGTTAGGTCATGCTCAAACTGTTCTTCTTTTTTCTTATTCTTCTTTAAATTTCCACCTTCATCCTCCTCCTCGCTATTAGACATCTTTATTTCGTATATATCGTAGGCTTGAGCTACACTATTCCATTTCAAAACATCTGCAGCAACTAAGAATTTATCTGTAGAAAAAACTGCTTGAAAAATTACTGGAGTTTGTTCAGCAATCAGTTTCTTTGTTAATTCCTCTGCTCCTGCACTACGCTTCTCTATTAGAAACCCGTTAGGGAATTTGTTTCTAGCTA
>CAYHKS010000016.1:0-11394 GCA_964357345.1 uncultured Candidatus Saccharibacteria bacterium
CTGCTTGCCCGAGACAATAAGACCAGCTAGAAGACTCGACTCTGGCTCAGGGAGCATCTCCTTCATTTTTTCTACAAAAACATTTTTGATTTTAAGGAGTGAGGATTTTACAAAATTGCCATTACCTTTTGATATGACCCCAACTTTTGAGTTTGCTGTGTAGAAGATGTCATCTTTTGACAAATATTCTGCATAACTTCCGGGCTTAAGAGTCTTAGCCTCTGAAAAAATTCTCACCTCATCACCATACTCAACTTCGCTAAGCAAACTTGTGGTCACCAAAACCTTTTCCCCAGTATTGGTCTTAACGACAAACCTTGTATCAAGATCTCGGCGCTCTGGCTCACTCACAACGACCCCTGTATCCCCTGCTGGCTTAAGTTCGTGGAAATCTTTGATGTCGTACCTAAATATTCCGAGTGAGAAGGCGACAAGCGCAACAAGGAAAATTATTTTTCTGTCGGCAAAATAAGTGGCGAGCGCAACAAAAATTATTAGAATACAAACAAGAGGAGGAATTGATACAAAAGACGCTATCAAAACTCCAAAAATAAAACTCCAGAGCGCTGTAAGGATGTACAAACTAAATTTTGAGGCTTGTTGTATATAATCCAATTGGTCCATGGTACAAATCAACAGAGAAATTATCTGCAAACTTTGTGGCTATCTCATCGCACCTTTCATTTGCCTCATTGCCAGAATGTCCTGCTATATACTTCCATGAGACATTCTTCCCCTCCGATGCAGAGAGTAAATCCTTCCACAAATCCTGATTTTCTACAGGTCTTTTGGCTGCCGTCTTCCATCCCTTTTTTTGCCAATTTTCTATCCACTCTGTCATCCCCTTCATCACATATTCCGAATCTGTATATAGAGTGACATCCACTCCAAATTCTAAATCTTTCAGAGCTTCTATAGCTGCCATGAGCTCCATTTTGTTATTCGTCGTGTAGGGGTCAAAACCCCCAATCTCTAGCACATCAAACTCCTTAGCCACAATAGCCCCCCAGCCCCCTGGACCCGGATTCCCCCTCGCCGAACCATCAGTAAAAATTGTGATCATTGAGAGAATTATACAGGAAAAGAAAAACCGCCAAGCTCTATGCAAGGCGGGAATGACTATCTATTCGTCCGAAACAAATACGTAGTCAGGAGCCATGCTCCACCTGTATTGCTCCGTCTTGTCTCGGGGCTCAATGATGTAGTCACTACGAACTCGGAATACATCACCATGGTAGCGATCGAGCAACTGGAGAGACTCTCCCGCTCCTCCCCACACACCTGGAGTTTTTTCGACCACAACGAAAAGAGTGGCGTCGTCTTCCGGCTGATCTTTGTAATCAAGACGGAGGTGAAGCCCCACTTCGTAAGGGCAGAAACGGAGATGAAGTTCTTTCAGACGGCGTGAGAGGAAGTAAGTCGTCGGTTCCTTGATGAAACCTAAGTCTTCCAGCGTCACCCTCACCAACTTCATCTTGATCCTTTTCGGAAGAAACGGGAAACTCGGGCTCTCCATACAATTAAAAACATGCTCCCCATAAAACCCGTCTTCCTGAAACCGCTCTTGGAGTTCAGACGCTTGTAATCCCCCAACCCAGATTTCCTTCCATATCTTTGGCCGAGCTAGTGGCATCCTACCACCGGCGAGGACCTTTTGGAGCGACCACAGATCGACCAGTTCAGGGATTGGACATGCGGCAACTTCAGAAAAAATGCCCGAACCCAGGAGCCCTTGCATCTGGTCAGATCCGAGATCACCAAAAACCTCTGCGATTTTGCCCAACTGTTTTGCAGTCATTCGATTAGAGGTCCCCATGGGAGTCTCCTTGCTAGTCCACCTAAGTGGGTAGCTATTGAAAGAGCTTGTCTGACTACTATCTTTCATCAGACAGCCAAACAATATTACTTTAAGAAGTTATGTCAACAATGCGCAGACGAAGGTCGGGGCGGCCGCGGAAGTAGGACTTTTCTAGATGAGCATCTACATTGCAAAGGGTAGTAGTAGGTAGTAAGGAGTAAGTAGTAGGGGTGGAGAAGAAGGAGATGGCTTTAACGTTTGGACGAATCAGTAACTCAAGATGATCATTGGCTTTGCCAAATTGCCTAACAGACTTTATTTCAGCTTTATTTATTCTAAAAATCGGTTTCAAATTCCCTACCCCAAATGGTGCAAGGAGAGAAAGGGTTTTGTATAAATCTTCACAGACATCTTTGATTTGTATTTCTATGTTGGAATCTTCTTTTTTTTCTGTCATGGAAAGTTTTTTAAGAGCTTTGGATAGATTCTCTTCAAGAGTTGGTAACTTTTCCATCTCTATTTCAAACCCTCCTGCTCCAGCATGTCCACCAAATTGTATAAAGTCCTTTTTCACCACATTCATCAGGACAAATAAATCATATCCATTGTAAGAACGACATGAGCCCTTGAGCATTCCATCTCCATCTCTCCCCCACACAAACACGGGGCGTGAGTACTCCTCCACTATTGAGTTGGCTACAAGACCCAAAAGTGCTGGGCGCCACTCTGGATTGCCAATGACTATTACTTCTCCCAGAACCTCTCGTGCCTCGAGGTGCTTTTTGGCATCTTTAACAAGTGACGCTACAACCCCTTTTCTTTCATTATTTATTTTTTCTAAGTGCGCCGCTAAAATTTCGGCTTCTTCTGGGTTAGTGGTAGCCAAAAGATTAAAAGCGTCTTCTGGCTTCCCCATTCTAGAAGCAGCGTTTATTCGCGGGGTAATCATAAAAGCAATATCATCTTCTGTAATATACTTCTGCTCAATATTTAATTTTTTGCAAAGAGATTGGATACCTGGACGTGGAGATTTGCGAAGGACTTCCAAACCAAAACGAGCCAAAATTCTATTTTCTTCAACAAGAGGAACCATGTCGGAAAGAGTTGCAATGGCCACCATGTCTAATGACCACTTCTCCATCCCCTCTTTGGTGCCAAACTTCTCCTTCAAATAAATGGCTTGGACTAATTTATAAGCCAAGCTCGCTCCACAAAGCTCTTTGAATGGATACTTTGAGTCTTTAATTTTCGGATTTACTATTGCATATGCCTTAGGCAGATCATTCGACTCATGATGGTCGGTGATAATGACATCTATCTTTTTTTTATTGGCATAAGCCACTTCCTTTATATCAGCAGTACCACAATCTACTGTAATTAAAAGCTTAGTCTTTTTTGAAACAGCGACATCTATAGCATCCGTCGAGAGACCGAACCCTTCGTCGTGTCTGTGCGGAATATAAAAAGAAACATTTTCATACTTAATCCGTTTGAAAAAATCAGAAAGGACTACTGCTCCCGGAATCCCATCGGCATCATAATCACTAAAAATAAATATGTGCTCGTTTTTGTTTATCGCTTCTATTACCCTATCCCGAGCAAGACCCATATCTGGTAAGAGTAGGGGGTCATGGAGACTTTCATATTTTGGGTTCAAAAATTCTTTTTCCCCTCCGCTATCCACTCCTCGCTCACGAAGTAGCTTCTCAAGTATTTCAGTAAAACTCATCGCATTATTGTATAGTATTATTACGTCTATGAGAAAAACTCGTGAAAAGGGGGCCTTCATTGAGTGGTTGCTGACACTTTTTGCCATCACTATAGTCATATTTGCTATTCTTATCCCTAAAACAGCCCGCTTGAACTTAACTGCTTGGCCATCTTTCTCCCCAGGTAGTACTGGAAACGTAGGGACTACACCCAACTCTGGCAGTCAAATTCAAAACAGTTCAGGATCATCTTCTGGTTCAATTCGGCTAAGCACAGGAAATGCACGTTACACCATCCAGCCTTACGAAGAGTATGTGACTTTAGAAAATTATAGTCAGACCCCGATAGACATTACGGGGTGGAGACTCGAGAATGGCAAAAGCTCCCGTACTTATGCACAAGGAAGCCAGTATGTGCGTTACGCATCAGATGTCGGAATTATCCCCCAAGGGACCAAGGTCGTTTCCTCATCTGGAGTTAGTAGACTCGAAAATATCATCCTCAAACCATATGAACGTGCTGTTGTAACTACGGGTAGTCCGCAAAACATAAGCCCCTATACCATAGTCAGTTTTAAGGAGAACCTCTGTTCAGGATATTTGTCTGAAAAATATAACTTCCCTTCTGGTATTGGAAAAAGTTGCGTCCGACCAAATACTGAACCGGGAGTTAAAAATTTAGATTCGGCCTGTAAAAAATATGTCGACTCCATGAGATCGTGCCACACTCCCCAATTTGAGGGTAAGGATAGGCAGGGTGATTTTTGTTCGGGATGCGTTGATGGGACAGACGGTCTTCCATCCATGTGTGTTAGTTTTATCAAAAATCATTTTAGCTATCCTGGGTGCCTCTCGTATCACCAAGGCGACCAAAACTTCGAGGGAAATGTTTGGCATGTCTACTTATACAGACCATGGGAGATGTGGGCGGAATCAGACGAAACCTTGTCTCTTTATGACTCTCAAGGAAATTTAGTAACACAAACCTCATATTAATTTAATGTCGGACTCGAACTGTATATTTTGTAAAATTGCGAACAAGGAAATTCCTTCGGAGATTGTTTTCGAAGATGAGAGTGTAATCGCTTTTCTTGATATTCATCCTCATGCTTCAGGTCATAGCTTACTCATACCTAAAGAACATTATAGGTGGTTTGTTGACTTGCCTGATATCCTCTCAGATGAAGTATTTCGTGGAGTAAAAAAGGTGGCAAAAATACTTAAAGATAAGTATGAGGCTGACTTTATTAGAGTTGGGATAGTGGGTACCGATATCCCACATGTGCACATACATCTCATCCCACAAAAAATAGGGAGCGAGGGTCCTGCTTACTAATTTCCAAGTGCTTCTATACCTGGGAGCGTACCATTAGCCAAAAAGTCGAGCATCGCTCCTCCACCACTCGAGACAAAAGTAAACTTATCAAAAAGATCTTGTTCCTTGATTGTGGCTAGCGTATCCCCACCCCCCACCATAACCTCTTTTCCACTTAGAGCTAACATTTGTGCCAATTTCATTGTCCCCTCTTTATATCCCTTCTCATATACACCTAGTGGACCATTCCATAGTATGAAATTTGATTTTTCGATTTTTTCTGCCAGCTGTTTGATAACATTTTCGTATGCATCGGGAGCGACTAGGTCACCATTTGGAAATGATATTTTTGGATATTTACTAAAACTAGCATCAAAAGCTGGCTTGGCGTTCCCCCCCGCAATGAAAATCTCGTCTGCTATGCTCAAAAATTTCTCGACTAGCGGTAATTTAGTTTCAAATTTTGCTCCCCCAAGGATAAATAAGAACTGGTGAGGAGGATTAAATGCTTTAGAAAGATTTTCTATTTCTTTTTCAAAATTGAGCCCTAAAAAACCTGGGATAAACTTAGGAATACCAACGATTGAAGCGTATTTTCTGTGAGATTCAGAAAAAGCTTCGTTAACAAAAATGTCTCCATGACTTGCGAGCTCCTTTGCAAAGTCTTCAGAATTGCCCTTTTCCCCCGGACTATGTCTAAGATTGGGAAGAATCTCCATTCCTTCTGGCAAAAACTTCTTAAGTGGCTCCACGGTCAACTCCTCTGGCTCAAGATGGGTACAAATGGTAACTTTTGCTCCTGCATTCTTCAAAAATTCTAGAGTTGGTAAACTCTTCTTAATACGAAAATCATCTAAAACTTTCCCATCTACAATGGGAACATTCCAATCTACGCGGACTAAAACACGTTTACCGTTCAAATCTCCTGCTTCTTTAATTGACTTCATTATTTTGTCAACGACTTAGCAATCTCTACAAAGTTTTTTGCACTCAATGAGGCATGCCCTACCAACAATCCTCTTACTCCTGTGCCTATTACTAAATCCCTCACATTATCTGGCTCTACAGATCCGCCATAGATGATGGGTATCTTATCTGCTGACTCACGACCAAACATTTCGGTCAAAACTTTTCTTATAAAAATCACCATCTGTGTTAGTTCTTCTGGTTGCATAGCATCTTTGGCTTTCTTACCAATAGCCCAAATTGGCTCATAGGCTACGATAAGTCTTTTCGCCTCATTCTTCTTCACCCCCTCTAGAGAAGCTCTTATCTCTTCGTTTAGAGTCTTAAAATAATGCCCTTCTACGTCATGAACATCCTCGCCGACACAAACTATTGGTACGATACCCATCTGGAATGCGTTTTTAACCTTCTCTCTCACATCCTTATTGGTCTCACCTAGCTTCCTTCTCTCGCTGTGACCTACGATGGACGCCTTAACACCAAAATTTTTAAGAATATCGGTTGTGATAGCCCCTGTGTGAGTACCATCTAGGGCAAAAATATCTTGGGAGCAAAGTAACGCAAAACTCTTTACCTTTTTACTTAATACACCTATATACGGAGCAGGCGGAGCAATACAAGTTGAGAGTTTTTTGAACAGCTTGCCCTGTTTACTTAAGGCATTTAGTAGAATATTGGCCTCCTCAATTGAACTCGGGTGGTTCTTCCAGTTCCCGACAAGAATGAATTTCATGCAGTACTATAATAACACAAGGTAAATTCCCCTAGTTTGTCTCTTTCCAACTATCAATTTGATAGCCCCCAGACGGTCCACTGTTGAAGACAGCGTCAAGAAGTCCTTGGGTGTAGGTTAAGACAGTGTTGTTGCCTAGAACGATAGTTTTAGCCGTGAGAGACCTGACGTTGGCATTATTGCCCATAATTATAGAGCCATTCTGAGCATAAAGAATCACCTCTGTTGTATTGCCATTTCCAATTTGAATCGCGTCTGAAGCTGAGCTTTGTGAGAGAAGTATGAGATAGCTTCCTGTGGTGCCAGAGCCCCTCAAGGTAACATTGTTGCCCATCTGGATTTTGCCGTCACTCATAACAATTCCACCAGAAGTACCGTAACCAGAAGTAAGTTGCATGGTTGCATCATTACCGAAAATAATTTGTCCTGTCACATATATAGTGCCAGTAATTGTAAGAGTGGCAAAAGAGTTCACTGTTAAATTGCCTTGAATTTTTAATGGGCCAAGAGTGTTAGTTGCACCATTAATTATTTTGTCCCCTACAAAGGTCCCCCCCGCGGAAGCATCATTCTGCCAACCAGTTATTTCTGCGGTAGTAAGAGGGTAACCGACAGAGGAAGGTATCCCCTTGGAAGTATTGCAAGATTTATTATTGCCTGAACCACTTTGACAATAAAGATTTCCGGATACAACAATGTTTGAGACACTATTCCCCCACGCATCGCTCGTCGTCGCACTGCCCACGTCAACATTGTTTATTGTTCCAACTGCCACAGCAGTTCCGGTGATATAAGAACCGTTCCCCCCAGTGATATTTCCGTTAGAGTACACACTTCCATTTATCCCTGAGTTATTACCAATGGTAAACCCCCCCTGCCCAATTTGGACTCCATAGTAGAAAGCTACTCCATCCCCTGCCACAAGTTTAGCTTCAACCTTTCTTTGATTTCCATTCCAATCTGATGTGGCAGTTATAATCTTCTTACCACTGACCGTAGTTGTGTCTATCGTAACAGTGTGCCCATCAATAGAAAGGATCTGCCCGCTTGTACTATATGGAACACCGTGAGCAAGTCTATAGGCAACATCCTCTACCCCAGCCTCGGCAAGAAAATAGGTTTGTCTTGACTCTAGGAGATCAGATACCGATTTTTGTCCTCGAAAAACTGGCCCAGACACTCCTAAGACCATGGTGAGAGAGACCATCAAAAATAGCGTGACAACAGCGAGAACAACTTGACCTCTTTCTAAACTTTGATTAAAAAGTTTCATAATGACTGTCTTAATATCGTTGTAGAATAGAAATTCTCACTCTTGTATGAGGAACTCGTCCCACTTTCCATCGTCATCCTAATTCTTATAGCTTGATCAGTGGTGGAAGCACTTCTATCAAAGATGAGGCTGGTCACACGAATGTTACTCTCGGTGAGAGGCCCCATGTCTACACTATTCTCCTTGATCCTCAGTGTATTTGTAACGATCGAGAACTCCACCGTGCGAGCTGCGCCTGATGCATCGACTCCACTAAGGACCAACTTTCCGGGACTTGTTCCCAAGATACTCGAGGCCGTATTAACATTTGAAGCATTTCTAATTTCTCTCGTCATTCTGTCCATAGATACAATGGCAGATGTGGCTAATCTTTGAGCTGAAACTAATCGATCCTTCGAGTGGGAAATTCGTACTAACATGCCGACAATTATGACTGTGAGAGCCACTAAAACTCCCATATAGATTATGAGCTCTGCAAGGGTATATCCTCCTTGTTTCTTGAAATTAAGCATTTTAATTATCGAAGAGATTAACAAGGTATGTGGTGAGAACTCTAGTCGAGGTTGCACTTCTCTCCAACCATGAAGTGGTGACGGTTACTTTTCTAATATTCGGGTCAACTGTGCTTCCAGAACTTACTATATTACTTTGAGCATCTCGCTCGACTGAATCAAACACAATAGTACGATCATAAAGCCCATCTATATATGCCCCTGAAGAAGTCACTGCCCACTTTCCTTCTTGCCAGACCAAACGATAAGTGGCTCCAGTCGTGAGAGGAACTATATTTGCGCTCCAAGATAGATTTCTTAAGTATTTGACGCCCTCCTGTCCTTCCTCCCCAAGAAAACCTGCTTTTATTTGCCGTGCACTACCAAAGATAACCTTGAGCTGAAGATTATATAGACCAACTAAAGCCGTTAGAAAAACCGTAATAACCGTTGCTGCGATAACAACTTCGGCAAGAGACATCCCCCGTCTCCCATCGGGTAAACTTTTTATAAATCTCTCAATCATGGGCTACCATTTACTATACCAGTAGAATTGATGGAGATTATTTTAGCCTGAGTAGATGAAGCCACTAATGAGAGAGTGATAGTGCCTGAAGCTGCTGTTGTTCCAGTCAATTTAGCGAATACAATATCTGTAACTCCACCAGAAAGATTAATACTAGAGATACTAACAAGAGCATGAAGAGGGATTAAGGCATTGTTTGGGTCGCTTGGAACGTAGGTCGGTCCGCTAAATAGAACAACTTGAGAGCTTTCAAAATGCACTCCATGTTCTACCCCACCCTTCGAGGAAAGAGTTTGGGAACGCGCTTGATTTATGATGGAAATAATATTTTGTGTCTCCTTAGACAGAGCTTGGGTATCGTTCATCCTTTTAAACGGGATGATGATAAATGTAAGTAGTATCAACACCACCGCCATCACAATGAGAATTTCGATTAGAGTGAGTCCTTTCGTCATATTTGATATTTACTAGATAACATCAACTAACGAATATGTTGGAGCAAGCATAGAGAGCGCAAAGATTGCCACCCCAATACCAATAACGATCATCATCACAGGTTCAATGATGGTTGAGAGATTCTTGGTCTTATCATCAACATCATCCTCATAGAAAGAGGCAACATTTAAAAGCATGTCGGAAATTTTACCGGTTTCCTCACCAACCGCCGTCATCTCACCAATAAAGGGTGGGTATATATTTTCGTATCTGCCAAAAACCATCGAGACAGTCTCCCCCTTCTGGATGGCAGCCCTAGCCTCGCTTAAAGCTTTTTTATACAAATGATTCGGCACAACTTGCTCTGTCACCTCAAGGGCACTGACTATTGGCACACCTGACGAGAGCAGAGAGGACATAGTACGAGCTGTGCGAGCACTATTAACCTCTTTGACGATAACTCCAATGACAGGAAGCTTTACCGATATAATGTCGAAAATCCCTTGCCCCACCTTGCTTTTGAAAAAGAAAACTGCAAGTGTGACAGTACTCAAAAGAAAAACGATAGATGAAAGCGTGTGTTTTACGAGAAAATCTGAGGCTCCTATTATTATCCTTGTTGAAAGAGGTAGCTTCACTCCGAGTCCATTGAAGGTAGCAGTCAAAGTTGGCACCATGTAAATAAGAAGGAGTATGGAAATGACCACCATAAGGGTAAGAATGATAGCAGGATAGATCATTGCTCCCCTTATCCTCTTGGTTAGGATATATGACTTATCCATCTGACTTGCAATAACATTTAGTGATTCTGAAAGATTTCCAGATTCCTCCCCAGCAACAGCCATGGACACAAAAATTGGAGGGAAAACGGTTGGATGCTTTCTTAGGGCTTCGGAAAATGGTATCCCCTTGCCAACGTCCTGTGACAACTCATGGATAAGTTTGGTTAGGGCCCCCTTACGAGTCTGTTTCTCCATCACTGCCAAGGCTCTAGTCATTGAAAGTCCTGCCGTAAGCATCGCACTCAAATTCTTAGCAAAAACAATTTTATCCCGGGCACTTACCCTAGAGAATACTGACGAGAGAGAACCTCCGACTTTGGCGTACTTTTTTTCTCTCACGGATAAGACTCTCCCCCCCTCCTCTCGTATCTTCGTATAAACTTCTGCTCTGCTCGGTGCTTCGAATTCTGCAGAGTAAGTCTCTCCTTTGTCATTTTTTGCTGTGTAGGCGTATAACATACTATTCAGATATAACTCTTAAGACTTCCTCGATAGAAGTTAGACCAAGAGCAGCTTTATATATTCCATCCTCAACCATCGTCATCATGCCATCTTTTTTACCAACTTCCTCAATTTCTTTACCACTGGCATTCTTCAAGATAAGAGCTTTAACTGCTTCAGTAACCTTGAGTACTTCGTGGATGCCTATACGACTCTGGTATCCCCCCTCGATTCCATCTTGATCTGGCTTCCAAAATGGGACGTCCTTCCATTCAGCATCTTTAGGAACAACCTTCTCAGCTTTAAGAAGGTTGAGCATCCTGTCGAGGGAGATAATGTGACCAATAGACTCAATCTCTTGTTTGTTCAAAAGATATTTCTTTTTCCCTGTTCCTAATTTCCTCACTAGTCTCTGAGCAATAATAATATCCAGTGTAGAAGTCAAAAGAAATGGTTCAACCTTCATATCAAGAAGTCTCGGTATTGCTCCAGCAGCCGAGTTTGTGTGGAGAGTTGAGAGAACCAAGTGCCCAGTGAGTGAGGCGTTAACAGCAAGAGAGGCTGTCTCGTTGTCTCGGATTTCACCGACCATGATGATATCTGGATCTTGACGAACCAGAGTCCTAAGTCCCTGAGCGAAGGAGAAACCAATCTCTGGTCTAACTTGGGTTTGGTTGACCCTCTTCATTTGATACTCTATCGGATCCTCAATGGTGGAGATGTTTACATCTGGAGTGTTCACAATATCAAGAATTGTGTAGAGGGTGGTCGTTTTTCCACTTCCAGTTGGCCCAGTAGTCAAAATCATGCCTGTAGTCACCTTGATGGCAGAGTGGATGGTTTCAAGCCCGTATCCATGAAAACCTAAAGATTCCAGAGTAAATCCAGAAGCATTCTCACGCAAAATTCTCATCACTGTCTTCTC
>CAYHKS010000017.1:0-10957 GCA_964357345.1 uncultured Candidatus Saccharibacteria bacterium
AACTACACAATCTGGTAGCTGTCATAGACATAAACAATATCCAGATAGATTTTTATACAGAAGATATTATGCCCTTAGAGTCACTTTCGGATAAATGGCGAGCTTTCAATTGGTTTGTCATAGAAATCGATGGACATAATATGGAGGAAATTGCCGATGCATTTGAAAAGGCTAAGGCAATTTATGAGAAGCCGACGGTAATAATTGCTCACACCATACCCGGCAAGGGAGTGAAGGAGTTTGAGCGCGATTACCGTTGGCACGGCAAACCCCCGAACAAGGATGAAGCCAAGATGGCTCTCCACGAACTTCGCACTTTGGGTGGCAAAATAAAATCAGAACACCAGTAATGCTTAATCCTGAACTAAAACTCAATATAAAGATGTTTGATAAAAATGTTGAGCAAGTACCAATACGAAAGGGTTTTGGCGAGGGTCTTGTGAAGGCGGGGGAAGAAAATCCACAAGTAGTGGCACTTTGTGCAGACTTAACTGAATCCTCTCAGACTTTGTTTTTCAAAGAAAAGTTTCCAAATAGATTTGTAGAAATCGGTGTAGCCGAGCAAAATTTGGCTGGAGTGGCGAGTGGTATGGCAGCTATGGGCAAAATTCCTTTTATCACTTCCTACGCTATGTTTAGCCCAGGGAGGAATTGGGAGCAGATAAGAACAACTATTTGTTATAACAACCAACCGGTAAAGATTGCCGGTTCTCATGCAGGTATTTCAGTCGGGCCAGATGGGGGCACTCACCAAGCCATAGAAGATATTGCCATCACTCGCGTCATTCCTAGGATGGTCGTCATCTCCCCCTGTGATGCAATTGAGGCAAGAAAGGCTACAATGGCTGCGGCAAAAAATGGCACACCTGTGTATATAAGATTAGCTCGAGAAAAAACTCCAGTGATGACGACAGATGCTACTCCTTTTGAAATCGGTAAAGCTCAAATTATGTGGGAGTCCAAGAATCCAAAAGTAGGAATAATTGCTACAGGAGCTCTCTTATATAAAGCCCTTGAGGCGGCTAAAGAATTGAGTGGAAAGATAGAGGTAGAAGTTATGAATCTTGCCACCATCAAACCTCTTGATGAGAAGGCCATTACAGCGCTAGCTAAAAAAGCTGGGAAAATTATTACAGTAGAAGAGCATCAGATTCGAGGTGGAATGGGCAGTGCTGTAGCCGAGTGCTTAGCTAAAAATTATCCAGTACCAATGAAATTTATTGGAGTTAATGACGAATTTGGCCAGTCGGGCACACCGGAGGAACTTATAGAACACTATGGTATGGGCAAAAACGCCATAATTGAGGCGATAAAGGGGTTAATCTAGTCTGGGGATAGTCTCACAAAATATTTGCGGGGGGGGTATTATTAAGGTTAGTTATTACTCATTTTAACTTAATGAAAAAATATTTTTTGGGGGTTGGGTTGGCGGCAGTAATGCTAGGGACTTTTACCAGTGTTCACGCTGTAACGATTGATGAACTTCAAGCCCAGATCCAAGTTTTACTAACTCAAATAAAAGCCCTCCAACAAAATCAGAGAACTTCAGGTGACACGACCTCTGGCGGAAGTGTGGCCACAACGAATTCAATTTCAGCTACTAGCCAACTGACATGTGCGTTTAATCAAAATTTAGGTTTCGGCCTTCTTAATAGTGAAGATGTTAGGCAACTGCAGGACGTACTTAGAGCCAGAGGATATTTATCAGGGAATTCAACAGGAAATTTCTTTACCTTTACATTTGAAGCTGTAAAAAAATTTCAAGCAGCAAATGGGATTGAAACTACTGGATTTGTCGGTCCGCAAACACGTGCAGCCTTAAGTCGAAACTGTGGGACAATAGAAACAAATTCTGTTTCAAATTCTGAAGATTCGGCAACTCCGCCAAATATTCCTGATACGAAACCCGGGGTTCCCTCTGCGTCAATAACTGCTAATTACGCGAGTGGTGTTTACTCTGCTGTCTCTGGTTCCGAAGTGATCTTACGATGGACTTATAAGAATGCCAATGGTTGTGATACTGATTGGGGTTATGGTGGATATAAAGATTCAGATACCATTTATCCAACGAGTGCTCGTATCTACTCTGTTACTTGTTATGAATCGCCAAACAGATCAGGACGAACGGCTACAGCCAAAGTTGCTGTCGGTATAATTACTCCTAATATACCTAGTGGCCTGAGTGCACCAACAATCACAGCAGATAGAAGTGTCATCCAGTCAGGAGATGTGATTAATCTCAAAATTGGTAAATACCCATCAAATGCTTATCAATGGTCACTCATAGTCTCTTGCCCATCAGGAGTATTACTTAGTGGGGGGAAGGCGGACAGTTGTTTGGCTAAAGATGGTTTAGTGACAACCTATTCAAATGCATCTGGTTATACATCGCAGACAACTTATGGAACGAGTATTACAAATACATCTAATAGTGCTCAAACAGCTCTTTTTACCATTAATGCATCAGATGTAAATGGAAATTTGTTGGGCAGTAATAGTGTAAAAATTACTATCTACCCCGGAACAACAGTTTCTCCAACTACCCCGGTGGACTTAAAAGTTGTTTCTAATATCGGTGGTAACTCTGGATCCTTAGTTTCTGCATCAATCGCTGCATATCCTACAAATAACAATGTTTCCTATTGGAAATTAAATATGGGATGTGGAGCGGGGGTCTCAATACTAGATTACAATCAGAATAATGTTTGTGGTATGGAATATAGATATGATAGGGCAAACATGTACAACATTACTGTCAGCGACTATCCGGTCATTACCTCATTTGGACTTATTAACAATTCTTCTTCTCAAGAAAATGCTGTGCTTGCTCTGACTGCTTACGATTCAAATGGTAATAACATTGGTGGAGATAAGGAAGGGATAGTACTCAGTGGTGCTACACAGGTTGTTGATCTAAAGGTAAATGGTTCTGATGGGCCGGTTTCGGTTACTCAAGGCTCCACGGTTAATCTGTCTTGGACTTCCGCGGGCAATGTTAGTAGCTGTGTCACTAGTGGCAAAAACACTAATTATTGGAGTAGTTCGAGCATCTTTACTAATGGAAGCCAGGTAAGTTTGCCAATCACACAATCAGATTCAATTAATATCTTTTGTCAGGCTCAAGGTCCTGTTGGCGTTTTCCAACCTGTCTTTGACAGTGTCATTGTAAATGTCGGGGCATCTTCTGGGGCAAATGTTTACAGTGCACTACAGGGGCTTCTTCAAGAATTGTCTAAAACTTTAGGAAACTAAAGAGTTTTTGAGTTAAAACTTTCTGGGGCGGATTTGAGGCGTTCCTCGATTTGTTTGCGAGTTAGGAGTCCCTTTTGGGCACCGATTTCTTGCACTACGGCTTGAGCATTTATTGAGCCCCACTTCAATGCTTCTTCAAGATTCTTACCAAGAATTAAAGCCACAACGGTAGTTGAGGAAAAGGCGTCACCGGCACCAGTGCGCTCGTAGGGAGGTTTCTCATCTGGGTAAATTGGCTGAAAAATTAATTCGTCACCTTGAGAGGCGTAAGTACCCTTATGGCCATCAGTAAGTACAACAATTTTTGGCCCGAGGCTATGCATACGCTTAATTAATTCCTTAATTCCCAAAGTTTTTACTCCCAATATATCTTCGGCTTCTTGAACGTTACAAAAGAAAATTTTAGTATGTTTGTAGATTTCCTTGAGTTTAGTTGTGCCGAGCTTCATCTGGAAGGTGCCGGGCTGGAAAGCTAGAGAAACATCTGGATTCAAAATTATGTAAGCCAAAAGCTCGTTGTGATAATCAAGAGTGCTCTCGCCCAATGAGGAGAGGTAGAGCCATTTGGGAGCTGTAAATTCGGGAAACTTATATGGATACTCCTCATGCTTCACAAGAATGGTTCGATCATCTCCATACCAGAGAACATAGTGGCTATTGGTTGTCTTGCCAAGGTGCGTTTTGACTAGTCCAACATCCACTCCTTGAGCCTCAAGAGCCGCTAAAGCATCTTTGGCATCTGTGTCGTCACCAAGATTTGATATCAAGGCCGAAGAAAGACCGAGCCTTGCAGCTGCAACAGAAGCATTTGGACTATTTCCTACTGCGTGGACTACCGTAGCAGATTCGAAGGGAATCTTTTCTCCAAAAGCCATGGAAAGGGTGGAGTGCTCATCATCAATCTTTGTCACTTTTGCCTCCTTAAGCTTGATGAAAGTGTCTTTAACAATGTCTCCAACAGCAATAAAATCGTGCATTTGAATCCCATTGTATCATGCTAAAATAAGCACAATGAAGACACTTAAAGAGTGGATAGATTGGGCAGGGGAGAAGGGGGTAGCCATTGGGCACTTTAATGTTTCGGACTCGGAAGGATTTAATGCAGTCATTTCGGCGTCTACAGAATTAGGAGTGCCGGTTATAATTGGAGTTTCAGAAAAGGAAAGGAGTTTCTTGGGTGTAGCTGAAATACGAGCGCTTGTGACAGTTGAGCAAGGTAAGGGGTTGCCTGTGTATCTAAATGCCGACCATACATACTCCGTAGAGGCTTCAAAGGAAGCGGTGGATAATAAATTTGATGCGGTGATTATTGACGGAGCCGAAAAACCTTTTTTTGAGAATGAGATGATGACAAAGGAAGTGGTGATGTATGCCAGAGAGCATAATCCTGGGATGCTTGTGGAAGGCGAACTAGGATTTATTGGCACCGGCTCAATGCTCCGTGATGAGATACCAGAGGGGATATCGGAGGCAACTCAGACCACGGCAGAGGATGCTAAGCAGTTTGTGGAAGAGACGATGGTAGATTTGTTTGCTCCTTCGGTGGGGAACATTCATGGACTTATAAAAAGTGGGGAACCAAAGCTAAATATCAAACGTATAAAAGAGATTGCTAAAGCAGTCAAAATTCCACTCGTACTCCATGGTGCATCTGGCAATACCGACGAGGAGGTGGGTGAGGCCATAGATGCAGGGATAAGAATTGTTCACATCAATACCGAACTCCGTCAGGCCTATAAAAAGGGGATAGAGAAGGGGATGAGTACCGATGAGCTTGCACCATATAAATTTATGGCAGAAGGGATGGAAGAAATGAAACAACTTGTACTTAAGAAACTCAAAGTTTTCAATAAAATGAAATGATCTGGGTTGTTCCACTAATCGGACTTATTTTATTCGAAATAGTTGCAGACATTTTTGCTAAAGAATATTCGTTAAAAGGGGGGTGGCTTTGGTTTGGGGCTATAGCGAGCTATGTTATTGCCAATTCATTTTGGTTGTACTCAATTAAACATGGAGCGGGTTTAGCTAGAGGAGCCACAATATTTTCTGTTTCTACCGCTGTGATCGCAACAATAATTGGAGTCTATTTTTATCATGAGCAATTAAAACCGCTTCAACTTGCTGGGGTCTCTGTGGGCATTTTGGCACTCATTTTAATTTTCTGGGAATGAAAGAAGAAATGCAGAAATTTTTTAAGGGTGAGGTGCTTAATGATGAGGAAACTCTTAAAACCTATAGTAAAGATGCCTCACTTCTTACTGTTAAACCAAAACTGGTAGTTTTTCCCAAAGATTCTGAAGATTTGCAAAACTTGGTGAAGTGGTCTGGGGTGCATGAAGGAACTTCTATCACGGTTAGAGCTGCGGGCTCATGCATGTCTGGCGGATCGCTCAACGAGTCTATAATCGCAGATGTAATGAAGCACATGAACTACATTGGAGAGATAAGAGCAGATGGTACAGAGGTGGAGCCGGGGGTATTTTATCGAGATTTTGAACTTAAAACTCTCGAAAAAAGCCTTATTTTGCCTTGTTATACGGCATCCAAGAACTTGAATGCCTTGGGAGGAATGATAGGGAACAACTGTGCTGGAGAGAAAACTTTGAAATGGGGCAAGATGGAGGATTATGTATTGGAATCTGAAGTAATTTTTTCTGACGGTAACAAATATATTGTTAAACCATTATCTCTCGAAGAGTTGGAGGAAAAAAAGAAACAAGAAGACTTTGAAGGAAAAATTTATAGAGAGCTCTCAGAACTAATCGAAAATAATAAAAAATTAATAGAAGAAGCCAAACCAAAAGTTTCCAAAAATTCCGCAGGGTATTATTTATGGAACATTTGGAATGAGGGAAAGTTTGATTTGAATAGATTGATAGTTGGCTCACAAGGTACACTTGGCATCGTGACAAGAGCAAAGGTTAAATTAGTTCCAGTAGAACCGAAATCAAGACTGTTTGTTATTTTCCTTCCGAACTTGAATCATTTGGCAGAACTTGTGAACGACATTCTTCCTACCGACCCAGATTCGGTTGAGACATATGATGACGCCACGATGAAGCTTGCCTTCCGCTTCTTCCCCGAAATGCTTCGCACAATGAAGGCTAAGCACTTCTTTAAACTAATCTTTAGCTTTATCCCAGAGGCACTGATGATGCTAAGGGGTGGGATACCAAAACTTATTGTTCTTGTAGAATACACAGGGAAAAGTGACTCTGAAATAGAGACAAAGATGCAAAATCTAAAAGAAAAAATTGCCCATCTCCACTTTATAGAACGAGAAACAAAATCAGAGGAGGAGTCCAACAAGTACTGGACGATACGTAGAGAGAGTTTTAATCTTTTGCGCAAACACATTAAGGGATTGAGGACGGCGCCCTTCGTGGATGATGTGGTTGTGAAGCCAGAGGATATGCCAAAATTTTTGCCAGAGATGAGGAAAATTTTGGATGATTACAAACTTGTCTACACCATCGCGGGGCATGCTGGTAATGGCAACTTCCACGTCATTCCACTCATGGATATGCACAACAGGAAGAACATTGAGGTTATAAAAGAGGTCAGTGAGAAAATATTTGATTTAGTAGCCAAGTACCACGGCTCAATAACGGGCGAGCACAATGATGGTTTAATCCGCACCCCATATCTTGGAAAAATGTATTCGCCAGAAATTTTGGAATTATTTAGGAAAACTAAGGAAATCTTTGACCCCCAGAACATCTTTAACCCAAACAAAAAAGTCGGAGGTAGCATTGAATATATGGCAAATCATATAAATATTGAGAGTTGATTTAAGGCTTTATACGGGTTAGAATGGTCGGATGCTCTCATTAAAAGCAGAGATTCGAGATACAAAGATTGAGCCGGATATGATACGAAAGAAGGGTTTAATACCCGCAGTCTTTTATGGTAAAAAGGAGGCTAGCACTCCTATTTCTATCTCAAAAGTGGACTTTCTGAAGGCTTGGAAAGAGGCCGGGGAGTCAACCGTCATCTCTCTTGAGACTCCCGAGGGCGCTGTCGAGAGCTTAATACAAGATATCGATTTAGATCCAGTAACAGGGGTTCCACGTCATGCAGATTTCTACGTGTTCGAAAAGGGACACAAAGTGGAAGTTGAAGTTCCTCTAGAGTTTGTAGGAGTATCACCAGCAGTTAAGGATCTTGGAGGCTCCTTTGTGAAGGTTCTGCACGCACTTGAAATAAGTGCCATGCCTAAAGACCTTCCACATACCATTGCGGTGGATATTAGCTCACTAACAACATTTGAGAGTCAAATTCTTGCAAAAGACATCACACTTCCAACTGGAGTGACTCTCCTCGAGAATCCCGAAGAAGTAATAGCCCTAGTCTCTCAACCTCGTGAGGAGAAAGAAGAGGAAGTAGCACCAATTGACCTCTCAAGCATTGAAGTTGAGAAGAAGGGTAAGGACGAAGTTCCTGAAGAAGGTACGGAAGCGGCTGCTGAAGTAGCACCAAAAGCCTAAAGCTTTAAATGAAGTTCATTCAATCGTTTCTTGCCATAGCTCTAGTTTCTAGTACTATATTTTTTCCTACACCTGCTTTAGCCGAGACAGATCCTTGTAATACAAATGTAGTTGGCAAATCAAATTCCGAACTTCAGGCCGATCTTGATGCCTGTAACGCCGAGATCACAAAGTGGACGGATATTTTAAATAACACTAAGAAGAACACCGCCTCCTATGCAACAGAAGTGACTAAGCTCACAGCAAAGATTAATGCTGCTCAAGCCACTATAAAATCAAAAACGGTTGCTATTGCTAAATTAAGCTCGAGCATAACTAAAAAGCAAGGAGAGATAAATACTCTCGAGGGTAAGATCCAAGCAGATATAGACCATATTGCAGAACTTGTGCGTAAGACCAACATTATCGACTCATACTCGATAGCCGAGGCCATTCTCTCGACAGAGGATCTCTCAAGCTTTTTTGCTGATGTTGACTCATTTGCTTCTACCCGTGTAGCCATGATGGCTTTAGTGGATAATCTTAGAGGAGTTAAATCAGATACCGAATTACAAAAAATTGAACTTTCTAAACAGCGAGATGCAGAGTCGGCAGCCAAGGCCGAAATAGAAATGAATAAGAAAAAGGTTGAGGTGGCCCAGGTGGAGCAAAAAAACCTTTTGGCTCAGAGTAAGAATCAAGAAAAGGCTTATAGTCAGGTTGTGGCCGACAAACAAGCAAAGGCCAATGCCATCCGCACTGCTCTATTTGGTTTGCGTGATGCAGAGGCTATTCCTTTCGGCACGGCTCTCCAATATGCAATAGAGGCTAGTACAAAGACAGGAGTTCGGGCAGCACTCATTCTCGCTATTCTCCAGCAAGAATCGAATCTGGGGCAAAACGTGGGCACATGTATCATAACTGACCTGTCATCCGGACAAACAAGAAATGTAAATACGGGCAGAGTCTTTTCAAATGGGATTCACCCCACTCGAGACCTCTCCCTCCTTCAGTCACTTTTACCAGCTCTTGGGCGAGACCCACTCTCCACAAAAGTTTCCTGTCCCTTATCTATTGGTTATGGAGGAGCAATGGGACCAGCTCAATTCATACCTTCGACTTGGAACATAATGGTATCGAAAATATCATCAGCAACTGGTAAATCGACTCCTGATCCTTGGAACCCAGCGGATG
Organism: uncultured Candidatus Saccharibacteria bacterium; assembly: GCA_964357345.1. Lineage (GTDB taxonomy): Bacteria > Patescibacteriota > Minisyncoccia > Phycocordibacterales > Zambryskibacteraceae > JAIFWN01. The sequence goes on from CAYHKS010000017.1 coordinate 8,916, forward strand.
CCATTATGGCTATGGCTTTGTTTTTGAAGGATTTGGGTGGAGCTTCAGGGGACTATACCAATGAGCGCACGGCAGCTTGCAAATACTACTCTGGGAGAAATTGCTATGGTACAAGCGGGAGACCAAACGCAGGGCTTAGTTATGGAGTGAGTGTGATGTCTAAAGCCACAGCTCTTCAGAACAATATTGACCTATTGCAGGATGTCTAAAATCCTGTTAGATTGGGTGAGCTTATGAAAAAAGATATACACGCAAAAGTATACAGGCCCGTCCTCTTCTTAGACAACGGTAATGGTATGGAGTACATCATTCCTTCTACTGTTGGAACTAAGGAGGAGGCGAAGGCCAAGGATGGCAAAACCTATCCACTTTTTCGCGTGGAAATTTCTTCCTCATCCCACCCCTTCTACACAGGTCAAGAGAAGGTTCTCGACTCTGCTGGTCGCGTAGAACGCTTCAAGCAAAAACAAGCTAAGGCCTCTAAGAAAAAATAGATTTTCTTAGCGCGCTATCAGTTCGAGCTCGAACTGCACGCTCCACTCACGCCGACGCGTTCCGTGACGCACGAAAATCTATTTCTTCTTATGGATATCGAAAAGTATAAAAGTAATCCGAAGACTGTGTATTTGGCACAGACCTATTTGAAGTTGGAGGATGAAGAATCAAAAAAGATGATGCTTGAGGAAATGGATAGGATTCTTGGCGAAGAATTGCCAGAGAATGAAGAATTCCCCAACGAAATAATTCTAGAAGTACGAGCTGGAGCCGGTGGGGAAGAGGCCTCACTTTTTGCTCACGAATTGGCCGAAATGTATAAGGCTTATGCCAAGTTACAAGGCTGGGGATTTTCACCAATAGATGAGTCACTCTCGAGTTTAGGTGGATACAAAGAAGCGTCTTTTGAAATTAGAGGTCTAGATGTTTATAAAAAATTGCGTTTTGAAACAGGAGTACATCGCATTCAAAGAGTACCAGATACAGAAAAAACAGGCAGGGTACATACTTCCACTGCATCAGTCGCAATTTTACCAATACGAAAAAAGACTACGATAGAAATTAAGCCAACTGACATTGAGATAGAGACATCTCGTTCGGGCGGAGCAGGAGGGCAAAACGTGAACAAGGTTGAGACTGCTGTTCGTATCATCCACAAAGCCACAGGTATTGATGTGCGCTCCACCTCTCAAAGGAATCAACTCAAGAATCGTGAGATGGCGATGTCTATCCTCCTTGCCAAACTCCAAGCTAAAAAGGATGAGGAAGAGGCTAGCAAGTATTCCGCAGATAGAAAGTCCCAAATAGGTACTGCCGACAGGTCAGAAAAAATCCGTACTTATAACATCCTCCAAGACCGCATCACCGATCATCGCATAAATGAGAGTTGGCACAATATCCAAAAGATTTTTCAGGGCTATATGGAGCCAATAATCGAGGAGCTTGAAAAAGCTTCAACAGTCTGATAAAGTTATTGGCGCACTAATAAATGATTACCAAGCCCCAAAATGACGGTGGATTGATAGATGAGCTCTTCCAAGCAGGAGCTCATTTCGGCTTTGTTAAGTCTCGCCGTCATCCATCTACCAAGAACTTCATTTTTGGCTCAAAAAATAAGCTAGAGATTTTTGACCTAGAGAAGACTTCTGAAGAGCTTCTCAAGGCTCTTAAATTTGTTGAAGACAAGGGCAGGGAGAACACCCCTGTCCTTTTTGTTGGTGGAAAGTCTGAAGCTAGAGAGGCAGTGAAGTTAGCTGGGGAGGAACTCGGGCAATCGTTCGTAAATGGACGATGGATAGGAGGAACTCTTACTAACTGGCCAGAGATAAAGAAGAGAATTCAAAAACTTGATGAATTGACAACACAAAGAGAGAAGGGGGAGCTTGGTAAGTACACAAAAAAGGAACGCCTTTTGATAGACAGGGACATCGACAAACTTACAATATATTTTGGTGGAGTATCTAAGATGAAGGCCCTACCCAAACTTCTTGTCGTTGTTGATCCAAAAAAGGAACACATTGCTGTATCTGAAGCCACTCGGATGCGTA
>CAYHKS010000018.1:0-8916 GCA_964357345.1 uncultured Candidatus Saccharibacteria bacterium
GCCGAAGCGGGGGATGGGCTTACCGACTTTATACGAATGAATGTGAGGAAACTGTACGAGGAGAGGAGTTAATGAAAGTTTTCGTCAAAGCTAAGCCGAGTGCGAAAGAAAATAAAGTTTTAGCACCACAACTGAGATTAATCCCAGAGACGGAGGAGTGGTATGTGGTATCTACCAAGGAGCCTGCATTGGAGGGGAAAGCAAACGAGGGGATAGCCAAACTTTTGGCAGAATATTTTAAAGTAGCACGTAGCCAAGTGCGACTGATACGTGGAGCCACATCGAAAAAGAAAGTTTTTGAAATAAAGTAAGCGGGATTTGTTATAATGCTCAACATGAGTCGATTGGCACCCATTCTTACTGGTCTAGTTCTTGCTCTTGTTATTGGTGGGCAGGCTTATGTTGCAAGACAAGCCGAACTTACTCCGAGCGAAGGCATTAACACAAACGCTTCTGGTCTCACGCTTGCTGAAGTAGCGAAGCACTCTATGCGTACAAGTTGTTGGTCAACTCTGAACGGCTCTGTTTACGATTTGACGAGCTGGATACCGAACCACCCTGGTGGGGAGGAGGCCATACTCTATCTTTGTGGAATAGACGGAACACAAGCTTTTAATACTCAACATGGTGGGGATTCGAAGGTCGCTAAGATACTTGGTGGATTTAAAATCGGTACACTAAACTAAAATGGAACTCTTCAACAAGATTTTTAATAGACCGGGTCGTAGAAATTTCGGCATGCATCTTTTGCGTTTTGGCATGTCGGCTGTTTTCCTTTTGTTTGGCTTCTCCCAACTCTTTGTTAGTTTGAAGTGGGTTTCGGTTGAGCCTGATTGGGCTGTGAGCCTCCTCCACGTTCCTCCGGCAATGATTGTGATGGGTAATGGGCTCTTTGAGGTGGTACTCGGCACACTGCTCGCGATGGGATTCTTTGTTCGCATCATAGCTTTTGTTCTTGGTCTCCATCTTTTGCCCATCGCACTCTCTTTCGGCATCTCGGCAATTGGGGTACGTGATTTGGGTCTCGCTATTGCTTCCTTTGCACTTTCGTTTATTTACTCACCAAAAACAAAAGAAATATGAAAGGATATTTTACAGATATTGAGAAGCTGACTTTGGAAAATGAGAATTTTAGAAAAGTTTTGTATACGAGTAAGCACTCTCAACTGGTGCTCATGAGTCTAAAGCCAACTGAGGAGATAGGACTTGAGGTCCATGAAGAGAATGATCAGTTTTTTAGATTCGAATCTGGCATGGGCAAAGTTGTGGTTGATGACACTGAGCACAATGTGACAAGCGGTTCGGTGGTTATTGTCCCCGCTGGGGCGAAGCACAACGTCATAAACACATCAGATACAGAAACTTTGAAGATGTACACACTCTACTCGCCAGCGCACCATCGAGATGGAGTTGTGCATGTTACAAAGTTAGAAGCTGAAGCAGACACAGAACATTTTGAAGGAAAAACCACGGAATAAAAAATTTATTGGGGAGAATTTACGATTTCACTAACGAACGATATTAAGGTAAGATGAAGGAAATGAAGGGAGTTTTTTCAAAATTTCTACTCTTTTTCAAGAGAAAAGGATACACAATTGCAACCATCATTGTGGTGGCACTTGTCGTGGGTTTGATTTTAAAATCCAATGGAAATGGAAAGATCGAAACTGTTTCTATGCAAACGATTGACCTTGTCCGCACGGTTAAAATATCTGGCAAGGTAGTTCCAAAAGAAAAAGTTGACCTTAGTTTTGAAGTCTCTGGAATAGTCTCTTCTGTTGACAAGTCTGTGGGGGAGAGTGTCTCTAGAGGGCAAGTGCTGGCTCGTCTTGGCTCCGGGTCTATTTTGGCTGAAATTCAAAAGGCGGAAGCGGACCTCTCTTCAGCTAAAGCGGAGCTCAATAAACTTGAAGGTACACAAGTTTACGAAAATAGTATTACCAACGCCAAACGCACTCTCACTCAAGCTATCGTAAACTCTTACACCACGGCAACAGATGCTGTCTACAACAAGGCCGACCAACTCTTCACCAACCCTAGAGGTAGCACACCTACATTTATTGGAGACACAAACGAATATGGTAGCTTAAGAGATTCTATTGAAAAAGATAGAGTCCATATCGGCTTCATACTTGATGAGTGGAAGAGTGCGGTAGCAAATTTGAGCGGTACATCCTTCTACTCTGGGCCACAGCTTGATCTCTCAAAAAAATATTTAAACGAGGTCACCACTTTTACCGCTGATGTCTTTAGACTAACGAACGCCTTTAAGGCTAGTAACTCAATGACACAGGCCTCTGTAGATAACTACAAAGCCGTAGTTTTGACTGCTAGTGATAACTTGAGCACTGCAACTAGTAATTTTATAGACGGAGAAAATAGTTTAGCCAAACTACTTTCCGATGTGCCAGTACAGGTGGCCAAGGTTGCTTCAGCGGAAGCTACGGTGCTCAACTTGCGATATGGGTTGGCCAAGACCTCACTCCTCTCGCCGATTGATGGAGTGGTAGCTCGACAAGATGCGAAGATTGGTGAGACCGTTACTCTCGGAATAAGTTTAGTCTCGGTGATAAGCAGAGAGAATGTTGTAGAGGCTTATGTGCCAGAAGTTTCCATCGCGGGGATTAAGATTGGCAATGTCTCGCGTATTACACTCGACGCTTATGGCCCAGATGCAAAATTCGAAGCGAGAGTAGAACAGGTTGATCCAGCCGAAACAATTCGTGATGGGGTCTCTACATACAAAACCAAGCTCTCATTCCTAGCGACAGATGAGCGAGTGAGGAGTGGGATGACGGCCAATATAGAGATTGAGACCTTTAGGAAGCCGGGGGTTGCCGTTATCCCAGACAGAACAGTATTGAGAGAGAGTGAGGCCACCTTCGTGTACCTATTGGAGGGTGAAAAAGGTATGCGCAAGGTCTCTGTCTCCCTTGGCGAAAGTGATTCTAAAGGAAATGTAGAAGTTTTGTCTGGCCTTGCACCAAATGACCTCATTGTCGTCAATCCAAAAGAGAACTAATAAATGCCAAAATTTATTCGATTAGGATTTTTCTTGGCTATGCGCCAAGTTCGTCGGGCTAGCAAGTGGACCACGAGTCTCATCATCTTTGTGATGGTACTGACTTTCCTCAATTTGGTTGTGGTCTCTGGCATCTTGGTTGGTCTTATTGAAGGAGCAGTTGAAGCCAACAAAGAGTTTTATACTAGCGACGTCATCATCACTCGTTTGGAAAAAAAGGATTACATTGAGCAAAGCCCAGTGGTCTTAGACATTATCCGTTCTATGCCAGAGGTGGCGGCTCTCTCGGCTCGTTATCTTGGCTCCGGTAAGTTAGAAGCAAACTATAAGACAGCCACTAAAGAGGAAGAAATAGACTCGGCCGGCTCTTCCTTCGCAGGGATAGATCCGATTGCTGAAGATAAACTGACAGGAATCTCAAAGTTTGTGGTGGATGGGGAGTATCTTACGCCGGGGGACTATGACCAGATACTCATTGGAGCATATCTCTTGACCGAATATTTTCCTGTTGAATCGGCAAGCTTCCCCACTCTTGATAATGTGAAAGTTGGAGACAAAGTACGAGTGTCAATTGGAGGGATTAAAAGAGAGATGACAGTTAAGGGCATCCTCAAATCTAAAGTTGATGAGATATCTTACCGAGCTTATTTCGTTGATACTCAATTTAGAGATTTAATTGGTCGAAGTGATTATAACGTTGGAGAAATATCAGTCCGACTCAAGCCTGGGGCTGACCCCATTGTCGTCAAGGAAGCCCTTTTGCGTGCTGGAGTGGGGAAGTATGCCAGAGTTCAAACTTTTGAAGATGCCCAGCCAAAGTTCCTTCAAGATATCAAGGATACCTTTGCGCTTCTTGGTAATCTTATTAGCTCCATCGGTTTGGTAGTGGCCTCCATCACCATATTTATCGTCATTTTTATAAACGCTATTACCCGACGCAAGTTTATTGGAATTTTGAAGGGCATTGGTGTCGACTCGCGCACCATCGAGAGTTCCTACGTTTTCCAATCCTTCTTCTATGCTTTTTGTGGGTCTTTGATTGGGTTAGTTATCCTCTACGGCTTCTTAGAACCGTTTGTGGCGAGTCACCCCATCAACTTCCCATTTTCTGATGGTATTTTGGTGGCTCCGATAGACGGGACAATTATCAAAATGATAATTTTGGTAGTGACCACTATCATTGCAGGCTACATACCAGCGAGAATGATTGTGAGAAAAAATACTCTAGACTCAATTTTGGGTAGAAAATAAATTTTATGAACCTCATCGAAGTAAAAAATCTCATAAAGACCTTCAAGGATGGAGACAAAGAAACCCGAGTTCTTAAGGGTATCGACTTTATTGCTAAAGAGGGAGAGTGGATATCGATAATGGGTAGGAGTGGAGCGGGGAAGTCGACTCTCATGTACCAAATGTCGCTTCTAGACGATCCGACAAGAGGCGAGGTGAAGATTTTTGGACGGGATACTCAAAAAATGAGTGCCGATGAGAAAACTCTCTTTCGTCTAAACGAACTCGGCTACGTCTTTCAAGACTACGCACTTCTCCCAGATCTTACTGCGGTTGAGAATGTCGCTGTCCCACTTATGATGCAAGGCAAATCAAAACACTTGGCCTTTATAGATGCTAAAAAATCTCTTGAGCGGGTTGGACTTGGTCACAGGCTTGACAACTTACCCGGACAACTCTCCGGAGGAGAGCAACAGCGGACTTCCATTGCTCGCGCTCTTGCCCACAAACCACGCATTCTCTTTGCCGATGAGCCAACGGCCAATCTAGACAATGAGTCATCGCGTTCGGTTATGGAGCTTTTCAAATCTGTCCACAAAGAAGGTCAGACCATCATTATGGTTACTCATGAGGAGGAATATAGCCGTTTGTCGGAGCGGGTTGTGTATCTCGATGATGGGCTTATAGTCAAGGAGACCTAGGGGTGGTATATTCTATGCGAGTGATTAGTAGGTAATTTGTGCATATATTTTCTTATGGAACCAAACAACATGGGTAGCATGGGCGAAACGGGTGGAGCGTTGCACAAAAACAAGCTGGTAGTAGGAGTAATTGTCGTAGTGGTGGTATTAGTTGGCTTCTTCCTTTTCCGAGGAGGGGACAATCAAACTACGACTGAGACTGTAACAGAGGAAAACAAGGCAGAAGTAGTTGCAAAAGCTGAGCCTAAGGCAGGAGAGATAGCTGTAGTCGGCAAGCTCGGATGTACACCGCTTAAGAGTGGAGCAACGCCAACTAAAGAGCAGTGTATCTTGGGTCTCGTGGGAGATGATGGCAAATTCTATGCTTTCGACACTTCGAAAATAGAAGCGGCAGACAACGGTATCGTCACCGACTCGAGCATTAGAGTTATTGGCACCTTCTCACCAGTTGATTTAGCTAGTGAAGAGTCTGGTAGCTTCAAATACGATGGGGTGATGATGGTGAGATTGATGGTTCTTAACAAATAGTAAAAATGCCTAGGAATCTGACGATCGGGCTTGCAACTATCGCCTTCATCGCTAGTGGATATTTCCTTTTCGATGTTGAACTTCCAAATTTGGCGACGGGTAGAGATAAGAATAAGGGAGGCGATACAGCGGCAGTTATTAACATCAATCCTAAACCGGGGGAGGTGTTGGTCTCTGGAGTCTTGGAATGCACTCCACTTCGCAGCGGTGGAGTTGTGGGTGAGGGACAGTGCATCATGGGTCTAAAGGGAGACGACAAAAAATTCTACTCTCTCGACACCACAAAGGTGGAGGAAGCCTTCGGAACACAACTCAAAAGTGGAGTGATGGTTGCTGGCACATATGTTCCTGCAGATACCTCGAGTTCTGAGGCAGGAGGATACTTATATGACGGAGTACTGACGGTTAGAGCCATTGAAGGTTATTAGGCAGTAAGGAGAGTTAGTGCGCTATAGCGATACATAAAATTTTCTTTGCTCCACTCTCCATAAGAGTGCGACGGGCGTCACTAAAGGTGGCGCCCGTCGTCGTGACATCGTCAAAGAGAATTATGTTCCGATCCTTCACTAGTTCAGGACTTACGGCCTTTATTGAATTTTTTACATTATCCACTCTCTCCTTCTTGTTTTTTATTAGAGTTTGACTATTTGTGTGTTTAATTTTTGCAAGAATGTTTTGAACATAGTCAAAAAAATTTTCTGCATCCAATTTCTTTATCTCTTCGCATATTATTTCCGTCTGATTGTAACCACGTTCGAGTCTGCGCTCGTTTGAAATTGGTATTGGGATAAGTATTGGATGAGCAAAGTTATCAAACAAAGCTCGGTCAACCATCTCAGTTTTTATCACGTCAGACAAAATGACAGCGAGACTTTGTGCGATCCTTAAATTCTTTTTGTATTTGAGTTCCCAGACAAGAGTGCGGACGTTTGGGTCTGCATAGTTGAATATGGCTAGGATTTCGCTCCCGAGATCCTTGGCTGGGGTCAACTTCGAAAGTAGCTCGGACGGGGTAAGGGATTCGAGTTTGAGGATGTCTGGTGCTTTAGGGAAGAGAAAGTCGACAAAACTGGAGAATATTGTCTTAAGTATCATGTATAATAGCAATTATATGGCATTTTTTGGGAAGTTCTTCGGTAGTAAGGAGGCGTCTTCGGTCGTCGGGGTAGATATTGGCTCCTCTGCAATAAAGATAGTACAAATTAAAAAAAAGAACGGTCAAGCCGTGCTTGAAACTTATGGCGAACTGGCCCTTGGCCCCTATGGTGGCGCCTCGATAGGGCAGGCGGTACAACTTCCGCAAGAAAAAATTGCGAGCGCCCTCTTTGACCTCATGAGAGAGAAGGAGGTCAACATCACTACTGCTATTGCCGGAGTTTCCATCCCTTTCAACTCCTCACTTATGTCGGTTATAGAGATGCCAGAGGTTAGCCAAAAACAACTCGAGGTAATGATCCCCATCGAAGCTAGGAAGTATATCCCAGTACCTATCTCCGAGGTGATGCTCGATTGGTCGGTCATTCCTAAACCCACTGACCCAGATGAAGAAGAAGACTCGAACGAAAAGAAAAATACTTTGAAGAGAATTGATGTGCTAGTTGTTGCCATCCACAACGATACTATTGCGCGCTATCAGACTATTATGCAAAAGGCAGGTCTTGAGCCGGGATTTTTTGAAATAGAAATTTTTTCGACCATGCGGAGTGTTGTTGAAGAGGGGCTCAAGCCGGTGATGATTATGGACATGGGAGCAGCTTCAACCAAACTCTATATTGTTGAACGCGGAATTATTCGAGCCTCTCATACTGTGAACCGTGGCGCCCAAGACATTACGGCTGCAATCTCTCAATCTTTAGGACTACCGATAGAGAAGAGCGAGATTATGAAGCGGGAAATTGGGGCAACTGGGCAAGATGAGACTTTGGCTAAAATTATCTCGCTTGTACTCGACTTCATCTTTGCAGAAACAAATCGAACTCTTCTTAACTTTGAGAAGAAGTACAATAAGTCTGTTTCAAAAGTAATTCTAGTTGGTGGAGGGGCTGCTATGAAGGGGCTAAACGAGCTCACTAAGAATGCTTTTAAAACAGAGGCTGTGATGGGGAACCCTTTTGGTAAGCTCGCAACACCGGCTTTCATCGAGAAGATTCTTCGAGAGACTGGGCCTGAGTTTGCCGTGGCCATAGGGGCGGCACTTAGAAAGCTCCAAGATGTTAGCTAAAGTGTTGATATACATCTGTTCTAGCTAAACTAAATGGGCTATAATTTTCATAGATGGAACCAAAATTCCAATCATCATTCATTCCTAAGGGGCCACTAACTACTGCCGGCACTGCTACTCGTATCTCGCAAGGGGCGGATAGGAGCGTTTTGGGTACAATCGCTGTTTTTGTTTTTGGTCTCTCAATTTTAGCTTCTCTTGGAATATTTGGTTACGAGTGGTATTTGAGACTTGATATCAAAAAAATGGGCCAGAGTCTTTTGGACGCTCGTACCTCTCTTGCCCCAGAAGTTATAAATAAGATAAGCAATCTCGATGGGCGTATTGTCTCAACAAGAGAGCTCCTCGATAAACATATTGTTTTGTCGCCTCTCTTTGATTTTCTTGAAAACTCCACTCTCCGCACTGTTCGTTTTAGTCAATTTCGATATGAGTCAGCCGACAGCCGGGGTCTTACCCTAAGTATGCAAGGACAAGCTAGAGGCTATGCTGCTTTGGCATTTCAAGCCCAGATATTTAACGCCACTCCGTACATGAAGAATGTCATGTTCAGTGACCTTTCTTTGGACGAAAAAGGCAATGTCAACTTTTCCTTCAAGGCCGATCTTGACCCATCGGTCATCTCCTTCAGAAAGGGGAATGAGGAGGAGTCAACATCTCTTCCAGTAGCTTTGCCTGTTGCACCAGTTTCGACAAGCACATCGACAGCATCAACAAGCACTCAACGAACTCCATAATATGAAAAATTCTACTGCACTCATTCTCCTTCTCCTCTCTGTCGGTCTTTTTTACTCTTTTGTTTTACCTTACTACGATAAGGTGACAGCTCTCCGCGCACAATCGTCTCAGTACGAGGAAATTCTTACAAATGTGAGCGAACTTGGTCAAAAGAGAGATGATCTAGAGGTGAAGTACAGCAACATCCCACAAAGCGAGATAAGTCGTCTAGAAAAAGTTTTACCCGGCAATGTGGATACAGTTAGCTTGGCAATGAATTTTGACCATATCGCTTCCAAGTACGGGATATCTATTAAGAGCATTCGAACAGTAGACCAAGCCGCTGATGTGAACTCTGGGATAGTTCAAGAAGATTTGAGCAAAACGTATAAGGCTGTGACAGTTAATTTTTCCTTTGTGGCAGCTTATGAGGATTTCAGAAGTTTTATGAACGATATAGAAAAAAGTTTACGAATTATTGATGTCAAATCGGTTTC
>CAYHKS010000018.1:9016-10858 GCA_964357345.1 uncultured Candidatus Saccharibacteria bacterium
TAAAATTATGGAATTCTTTCACAAAAATCAAAAAGCAATTCTGGCCATTGTCCTTTTAGGAGCCGCTTTCTATGTTTATATCACTTTCTTTAAGTCTGATAGTGCTCCTACACCAGAGGACCAGACAGCTCAACAAGTGGGAGGTGAGGTCCTATCCTTATATCAAAGTCTCCAGTCAGTCTCCCTCGACCAAACCCTCTTCTCCTATTCGTTATACAAGAAATTGGTTGATTTCTCTGTTGCTATCCCTTCACAGACTCCCGGTAGAGTTAACCCTTTCAATGAGATAGGTCGCGATTAATCCATGCCACATTTGAATGACGATCCTAGACATACTCAAAGAAAAAAAAGTTATAAAGGCCGCTGATGTTGCTTCAATAGAAGCCGAATCAAAGAGTACCGGACTTTCTCTGGAACAAGTGCTCGTAGGGAGGGGGGTGCCACCACAAAAAATTCTTGAAGCTAAGGGTGGAGAGTTAGATATTCCGACAAGAAGTCTCAAGAACATAACCATTCCAAGTAAGGTCTTGGAACTTGTTTCTGAAGAGAGTGCCGAGCACTACAAGGTGGTACCTCTTTCCATTAAGGAAGGAGTGCTAGAGGTTGGGGTTGTCGATCCGGATGACATTGAAGCTCGTGATGCTCTCAATTTTATTTCCTCAAAGGCTGGGATGCCATACAAACTCTTTCTCATCTCTGAGGATGATTTTGAAAAAGTTTTTGCTCAATACAAAGGTCTCTCGTCGGAGGTTACACAGGCTTTGTCGGAACTTGATAGCGAGCTAATCCAAAGAGAGAACGTTATCCTCGATAAGACAGACAGGGAAAAGGATGCTCAAGCCGAGAAGGAGGCAAGGATTGTTGAAGATGCTCCCGTAACAAAAATTGTTGCCACCATCCTCTCTTATGCGGCCGAAGGAAGTGCTTCAGACGTCCACATCGAACCACTACACGACAATGTCAGAGTGCGTTTCCGTGTGGATGGTGTGCTCAACACTTCTTTGGTCCTTCCGATTAAAGTTCACTCTGCGGTTGTGGCGCGCATAAAAATACTTTCCAATATGCGTTTGGATGAGAAGAGGAAGCCACAAGATGGTCGCTTCTCCGCAACAGTTGACGACAGACGTATTGATTTCCGTGTCTCAACTTTCCCAACTACTTATGGGGAGAAGGTCGTGATGAGAATTCTTGATCAAGATAAGGGGATTAAAAAGCTCATAGAACTTGGTCTTTCGGAGAAAAATATGCTTCTCATCAAGGATGCCATCGATCGTCCGTTTGGTCTCATTCTTATTTCTGGACCGACAGGAAGTGGTAAATCAACCACCCTATACGCAATGCTAAATGAGCTTGATAAGGACCATGAGAACGTCCTCTCTCTCGAAGATCCAGTTGAGTTCAACATGGAGGGAGTAAGTCAGTCGCAAGTTCAACCAGAGATTGATTACACCTTTGCTACGGGTTTGCGTACTACATTGCGTCAAGACCCCGATATCATCATGGTGGGAGAAATTCGAGACAAGGAGACTGCTCAGCTTGCTATCCAGGCTGCTCTAACGGGTCACCTAGTGCTCTCCACCATCCACACCAACAACGCAATTGGTGTCATCCCGCGTCTTATTGATATGGGGATTGATCCCTATCTCATTGCGCCAACTTTGATATTGGCAATGGCACAACGTCTCGTCTCTCAATTGGTTCCAGGTGGAGGCAAAGCCGTAGCTGTTAGTGAGAGCATGAAGCTCATGATCGATAAGCAGTTCTCTGATTTGCCACCCGAATTTAAAAAAGATGTGCCGGTGGGGAAGGAAGTCTATGAAGCAACGCCCACACCGGATTCTG
>CAYHKS010000019.1:0-10191 GCA_964357345.1 uncultured Candidatus Saccharibacteria bacterium
AGGAGGAAGCGGCCACCGATCTCTCGGCTAAATACGGTATTCAATACCTCGACCTTACAGTCCACCCAATAAACATCGACGCCTTGAGGGTCATAAAGGAAGAGGAGGCTAGGGCTCTGCAAATTGCTGTCTTTAATATTATTGATAAAAAGATTGAGGTCGGGGTCCTCTCCCCCGAAAGCGACGGGACCAAGAAAGCTATTGAAACACTAAAGGAGAGGGGGTACATACCTGAAATTTTTATGGTCTCACATGCCTCGCTTGAAAAGGTTTGGGACAGGTACAAAGATCTTTCCTACTCATTCGAGACAAAATCTGGAGCTCTTGATGTTTCAAACGAAGAGATTCTAGAAGTGATGAAGAAAATAAAACACGTCCCAGATATTCAAGCTCTCATTACGGATCTCTTAACTCAAAAGAAGGCCTATCGAGTTTCAAAAATTTTGGAAATAATTTTAGCCGGCGGGGTGGCTCTTCAAGTCTCCGATATTCACTTAGAACCAGCCGAGAAAGATGTGCGTTTGCGCTATCGCTTGGATGGAGTGCTTACAGATATCTTGAACTTTGACAAAGAAACTTTTGATCTCCTCCTCTCTCGCCTCAAACTCGTTTCCAATTTGAAATTGAACATTAAGGAAAAGGCTCAAGACGGGCGCTTCTCCATCCGACTTTCTGACAGTGCGGTTGAGGTGCGTGTCTCCCTCCTCCCAGGGGAAAACGGTGAGTCTGTAGTGCTTCGTATCCTCTCCCCCGAATCTACTCTCGTCAATCTAGATGCTCACGACTTACACCCAAAACTTCTAACTATTATCAAAAGAGAAATCAGAAAACCAAACGGGATGATTCTCACAACGGGCCCAACCGGTAGCGGAAAAACTACCACTCTCTACGCAATCCTTAAGGAGATATACTCCCCAGAAATTAAAATAATAACCATAGAGAATCCGATCGAGTATCACCTCAAAGGAATTGTGCAGACACAAACAGACGAGGAGAGTGGTTACACCTTTGCTGAAGGGTTGCGTAGCGCTCTGCGCCAAGATCCTGACGTAATAATGGTGGGTGAGATTCGTGATGCAGAAACAGCCACCACTGCGGTCAACGCTTCTCTCACGGGGCACATGGTGCTCTCGACTCTCCACACCAATAACGCTGCAGGAACCTTCCCCCGCCTACTTGATCTGGGAATAAATCCAAAAGTTATTTCGAGTGCTATCAACATTGCTATTGCACAAAGGTTAGTTAGGAAACTTTGCGAGAAGTGTAAGAAAGAGGTAGTGCTTGAGGGCGAAACAAAAAAACTTTTTGACAAAGTTCTTGATGGCATCACAGACAAAGATTATTTAAAGGACGTGCAGAGAGAGAAAATGTGGGAGGCGACCGGTTGCCCAGCTTGCAATAACACTGGTTATGAAAGTCGGCTGAACGTTTTTGAAGCCATCTTAGTAAACGACAAAATCGAAAAGGCTGTCACCAACAATCCATCCGAACGTGACATAGAAGCAGCCGCGCGGGACCAAGGACTTTTGAACTTGGTAGAGGATGGCTTCCTTAAGATCTTGAGTAGTCTCACCTCGCTTGACGAACTTCGTCGAGTTGTCGACCTTTCTGCGGTGGAGTAAGATGTGTGAGACCAAGCGAGAGGGATTCCAGAGCGTACATCTCCAAGCAATAAGCGAAGAATTTGAGGATAACAGCAGTCGAAACCAGTGCGTCCTTAATGAAACGCTCAAAGCCAACGGTAAGGAGGGCAATTGCTTAGAGATGTATGACCTGGAACTACAATCTATCCTAGCATACAATACATTTTATGTCAAGTGATAAAATCAAGAGCGTAGAGAGAGAGGTGGGCTTCCTGGACACAGAACTTAGACCAAGTAAATGGGACGAATACATAGGCCAGAAAGCTATTAAGGATAACTTAAAGATTCTTTTAAGAGCGGCTGAAGAAAGGGGCTCTAACCCAGAGCACATCCTCTTCTACGGACCCCCTGGTTTAGGCAAAACCACTCTCGCCCACCTCATAGCCAAGGAAACTGGTCGACAAATGAGAGTTACCTCGGGTCCAGCGATAGAAAAGGTTGGTGATCTCGCATCAGTACTCACTAATCTTTCGGCTGGGGACATTCTTTTCATCGATGAGATACACAGATTAAATAAAGTTATTGAAGAAATCTTGTATCCAGCTATGGAGTCGGGTACTTTAGACATTATTATCGGCAAGGGTCCGTCAGCAAGAACAATTCAACTTGAGCTTCCTCCCTTTACCCTTCTCGCTGCTACTACCCGAGTAGCGGCCGTCTCCTCCCCTCTCCGTTCCCGCTTCTCTGGTGGAGTGCATAGGCTAGAATTTTATACAGAAAAAGAAATTGAAGAGATTGTAAGAAGGTCTGCAAAAATATTGGGAGTGGAAATGAAAAAGGGTGCAGAAACGGCTATCGCTAAACGGGCTCGATTTACTCCACGCACAGCAAATTACTTTTTGAAACGAGCTCGCGATTATGCTCAAGTAGAGAAGCGCCCTTTTGATGAAAAAACTGTGGAGGAAGCCATAGAGATGCTTGGGGTAGATGCTGTGGGACTCAATTCATCAGACAGAAAACTTTTGGAAACTCTGGCAGATAAATTTGGTGGTGGACCTGTCGGACTTGGCACTCTCGCGGCGGCTATGTCGGAAGAGGAAGCAACAATTGAGGAGTTTAACGAGCCGTATCTCCTTCAACTCGGTTTAGTCGAGCGTACTCCACGAGGGCGAGTCCTTAGCGCAAACGGCTACACTCATATTGGACGCAAAGCCCCAGCCAATCTCCAAAAGAAACTCATCTAAATATGTCTGGGCACAACAAGTGGTCAAAGATTAAGAGGCAGAAAGAGAAAACGGATGCACAAAAGTCTAAGATTTTTTCCAAGTTGGCCAAGCTCATTTCCACTGCTGCCAAACAAGCTCATGGAGACAAAAACTCTCCCCTAGTCCGTGCGGCAGTTGAAAAAGCACGAGAATACAACATGCCTCTCGAAAATATTGACCGTGCGATCAAAAAAAGTTCTGAAATTGGAGAAATGGAAGAGGTGGTATATGAGTGTTATGGTCCTGGAGGGTGCGCCATCATCATAGATGCCCTTACAACAAACAGAAACAAGGCAGCACAAGAGGTCAAACACATCCTTTCAGAATTCGGTATCGAGCTAGCTACACCCGGCTCGGCATCTTGGGCCTTCGCCAAAGAACACCATGAGTGGAGGCCAACTGCTCCAGTGACAATTTCTGAAGAAGACGGGAAAATTTTAGAAAATATTATAGAGAAACTTGAAGAAAATGATGAGATCCAAGAAATTTATACAAACGCAGAATAGGGTCATTGGAATTGACCCTGGATTTGGTAGATGTGGAGTAGCTATTTTAGAGGCAAATAAACTTCTTTTTTCTACTTGTCTCGTCACTGATTCAAAAATGAAACATGAGGACAGACTTCTTTTTCTTGGCGAGGAGCTTGGAAAAATCATTAAGAAGTGGAGGCCAAAATCTATTGCTACTGAGAAACTTTTCTTTAACGTAAACATTCGTACGGCGCTTAAGGTTGCAGAGGCTCGAGGTGTGATACTATACGAGTCCGCTAAAGCGGACCTGCCCGTGTACGAATATAGCCCGCAAGCTATTAAGATCGCTGTGACGGGCTACGGGAAGGCTTCAAAGTCTCAGGTAGAGACAATGGTCATGCGTTTGCTAGGCCTAAAGACTTCTCCGATGCACGACGACGAGATGGATGCCATCGCGGTGGGGATAACCCATATTGCGTCAGCTAGAGGCATCTGGTAAAAATAACGTGTTCCGCCAACACAAGACAAATAAATATCTAAATAAAAATGAACGACGACAATCTTACTGATGACCCGTTAGTACCAGAGGACGATGTGGATGATCTTGATGATGACGGGGTCATCATTCCTAAAAAAATTCCAATCATCGACCCCGAAGAAGACCACGAAAGTCTTGATGCTCTAGCCGATGAAGAAGAGGATGAGGACGAAATTGATCTCGATCAAGACGAGGCAGACTCTTTCTAACTAATCCCTAATGATTTTTATGAAGCGGTGTTTACCAACTCGGTAGACGCCGTTTTCTATTTCTTCAATTGCCTGAGCCTTCTCGAGCCTATTAAATTCGGTCTTTGACTTTACTAACCCTTCTTTCATCAATATATCTACGAGAGATTCGTCTTTTCTTGCGTTAACTATTTTGACGTCTTCTGGGACTTCTTTTTTTGAGAACTTCTTATCAAAATCTTTTTCGGCATCACCCGCCTCTTTGCTCGAGTGGTAAAGAGTCACAATTTCTCGGGCTAAACGCATCTTCGATTCTTTAGGATGCATCTTCATTATTTCTTCAATTTCTAGTATCGGCACCCTAGTGCACAATTCAAGATACAAACCCACATTTTTATCAGGCATACTCATAATTTTGCCGTACATATCTACCGGTGAAGAACTCAGTGGTACGGTATTGCCCCAACTTGAACTCATTTTTCTTCCATCCAGTCCATCGACGAGTGGTCCTATGACGAGAGCCTGTGGTTCCTGATTGTATTTCTCTTGAAGAGTTCTCCCTGCAAGAAGATTGAAACGTTGGTCAGTGCCACCAAGTTCTACATCGGCCTTAACTGCCACGCTATCGTAGCCTTGCATCAGGGGGTAAACCATTTCGCGGAAGGAGACCCTCTTACCAGCATCAAGTCGTTTTTTTATATTGTCTCTTGCAATGAAATCGGACAAGCTAAACTGGTCCATCTGTTCCCCCAACTCGCGGTAGGAAAGTTTTTCCAACCATTCGCTGTTGTAGTGTAGTTCTGCGCTGTCTAAGTCGATGAGTTTCCCAACCTGATCAAAATAACTTTTTTTATTTTTTTCTATTTCCTCTTGCAACATCATTGGTCTTTCAACGTCTTTGTCTGAGGTGTCCCCTATTACTGCGGTAAAATCACCCACAATAAAAACAACCTGGTGTCCAAGCTTTTGAAAATCCCTCAGTTTAAGTATTGGTATTGCTCGACCGATGTGGAGATCTGGAGAGGTTGGGTCAATGCCAAGCTTTATACGAAGCTTCTTCCCCTCTTTTAGTTTTTTTTCTAGAGATTCGCGCCCGATTACTTCCACAACCCCCCGCGTAAGGAGCTCTTGTGTGTCTTTATCCATATCAGTAATCTATCATGTTAAAATAGTTTTATGAAGGAACTGCTCAGACATAGGCATTTTAAAAACACAGTCTTTTTGGCACTTTCAGGCGCATTGTTCATTTTTGGTCTTGGACTCCTTTGGGTAGCAAGCTTGAAAATCCCAGACCTCTCCGACCTGACCGAGAGAAGAGTTGTGCAGTCAACCAAAATCTACGACCGGACTGGTGAGATCCTCCTCTACGATATGGGCAGAGACGTCAAGCGAACCCTTGTCCCATTTGGGGATATTAGCGACTATGTCAAAAAAGCTGTGGTGGCAGTTGAGGACAGAAACTTTTATACCCACGGAGGATTCGACTTTGAAGCTTTTGCCCGGGCTGTCTTGGTAGATATTTCCACTCTGTCTCTTTCCCAAGGGGGGTCAACCATTTCCCAGCAAGTGGTCAAAAACTCAATACTCACGAACGACAAAACTCTGACTAGAAAACTTAAGGAGATGATTCTCGCCATCAAACTCGATGGAGTTTTGAGTAAGGAAGACATTCTCAATATTTATTTAAACGAAATTCCTTTCGGTGGAAACTTGTACGGAGTTCAGGAAGCTTCACGAAACTTTTTCAATAAAGATGCCAAAGATCTTACTTTGACGGAGTCGGCCTATTTGGCTGCCATAATAAATGCCCCCACATATTATTCGCCATATGGGACACATACAACCGAACTAGAATCTCGAAAAAATAATGTTCTCAAAGAAATGCTAGACCAAAGTCTTATTACTAAAGAAGGCTACGACTCGGCCAAAGCAGAAACTGTAAATTTTAGCCCCCGCGAAAACACCGGGGGGATTAAGGCTCCCCACTTTGTTTTCCTTGTCATTGATAAACTTCGAGAAAAATATGGGGAAGAGGCCTTGTTAAGTGGAGGATTAAAAATCCTTACCACTCTCGATTACAGCATCCAGAAAGAGGCGGAGAGAATCGCCAAAAAATATGGTGACATTAACCAGCTTCAATTCAACGCCGACAATAATGCCATGGTGGCAATTGACCCAAAAACTGGAGACATCCTTGCCATGACCGGCTCTCGCGACTACTTCGACAAAACAATTCAAGGCAACTTTAACGCCGCCACAGCTCACCGCCAACCAGGGTCAACCTTTAAGCCGTTTGTTTACTCAACCCTTTTTAACAAGGGGTACACCCCTGACACAATCCTCTGGGACGTGCCGACCCAGTTCGCCACAGATTGTGCTTGGGATAATCTGACAACAGACGAGGACTGTTACTCACCAGTAAACTATGATGACAAATTTCGAGGTCCACTAAAGGTAAGAGATGCCCTTGCCCAATCAATTAATATTCCAGCCGTTGAAGCTCTCTACCTCGCAGGGATTAGTGATTCTATTAGCCTTGCTGAAAGTATGGGCATTAGTAGCCTCAAAGACCAAAGCAGGTTTGGTCTTTCTCTCGTCTTGGGTGGCGGTGAGGTCACACTTCTCGAACTTGTATCGGCCTACAGTGTTTTTGCTAACGATGGAGTGAGAAACCCTTACAACCCCATCCTTAAAGTCTATGATGCGGGAGGACAAATACTTGAAGAATCCACTCCCTCTCCTCGAAGAGCTCTCCAAGAAGACACGGCAAGAAAAATATCGGATATCCTTTCTGACAACGTGGCTCGCACACCATCATATGGTGCATACTCTCCACTCTTTATCCCAGATAGGCCTATAGCCGTCAAAACGGGCACCACAAACGACTACAAAGACGCTTGGATAGTTGGTTACGGCCCCAACATTACTGTGGGAGCTTGGGTCGGCAACAATGAAAATGTACCTATGGAAAAGAAAGTGGCCGGGTTAATCGTTTCTCCAATGTGGAGAGAGCTTATGGATACTATCTTGCCAAAGTTACCGGCGGAGAGTTTTGGTGCCCCCACGCCTACAGACCAAAATTTAAAACCAATCCTTCGGGGAGATTGGCAAACTGGCGGGGCACACAGCCTTCTTTATTGGATAGATAAAGAAAATCCTCTTGGCCCCACTCCATCGAATCCATCCAGAGACTCGCAGTACACAAACTGGGAGAACGCGGTGCAATCCTACTTGAGATCAACTCAAACTAATAAACAATTCTTTTTAAATTAAGGTTAGTCTTCGATCTTACAGCTTCAAGAATTTTTGATTCATTCAAACTTATCTCGTTTCTTTTAGCTGGTGTTGTTTGAATACGAAGAGTGTCTCCCTTGATAGAAATGTCTTGGGTCCTGATTTCAAACCCTAAGAGATCCCTTACACATTCTAAAATCGTCTCTCTTGAGAGAGTGTCTTGGCCGAGGACTTGTTTTAATTTCCCTAAAAGCTTTCCAAGTGATTCCATTCTTATCTATTCCCTATCTATTCATCGGCATCAGAAGATACCTGAAACTTTTATCACCAATCCCTTCGACAAGGATTGGTCGTCCTTCCCCAGCGAAAGAGAGGGTAAGACTGTCGGACGGAGTAGATGAGAAGCCGTCTACAAGATACCGGTGATTTACGTTCACACTTATTTCGCCTCCCTCAATAACGGCCTCGAGTACATCTTTGTTTTCCCCAATATCTTGATTCTTTGACTCAATTTCAAACTTTTTGTTTTTTGGAGATAAGGAAAGTTTTAGTTGGTTGAAGCTGTCCGAGAAAATAAGAGACGTCTTCAACGAAGAAATGAGGTCCTGTTTAAGCACGATAGCCTTAGAAGCTATGTCGGTTGGGATTATCTGTTTATAGTCGGGGAAGGTGCCATCAATAGTCCGTGAGGTGAGATAAATTGGCCCCACCCTCAAAGCAATCTGATTGTCCTCGATAGTTATAGAGACATCCTCCTCTACCCCGTCAAGAATCCTCACTATTTCTGTAGCATTTTTCTGTGGGATAAGCACTTGGGTGAAGTTGGGGATTTTTTTGACCTTAAGTTTTTTCTCAGCTAGCCGGAAAGAGTCTGTGGCAACAAACACCAAGTTTTCAGCTTCGTGAATAAGACAAACAGAGGAAAGTTCTGGTTTAATGCTCCCTACCGCAGCTGCGTACACGACAGATCTGAGACCCGAGAGAAGATCCTTGGTTGGGAGAGAGAAATTACTACCACCCCCCATCTCAGGAATAATTGGAAACTCTTCCGCAGGTAGAGTTTTGACGACCGAGTGAGTTCCAGTGGTGCTAACTCCAAGAGTTTGACCAGTAGACTCAAGAATAATACTTTTTTCCTTGGAAAAAGAGTTGAGTAACGAGGAGAAAATTTGGGCAGGGACAACTACATGCCCCTCCTTTAAAACCTTGACTGGGAGCTGAATGGAAATTCCCAAATCTAAGTTAGTTGCCCTGATTGTTAGCATCGCCCCGAGGGCCTCTAGCGATATCCCAGCCAAAACAGGTAGGGTTGGATTTTTCCCCGCCACTTTTTCAGCCCTGCTCACTGCTTCCACAATTTTGTCCCTGACTGCTTCTATTTTCATATATAAATACTTGTTAATACTATTAGCGCTGGGGATATGTGGAAAACTTTTTCTACCTCGGCCTTGTCTATGTTTTTTTGTAAAGCAAAATTCACAGACTGTGAAGAACTTATTTTAACCTCGGATAAGTTCTCCCTCTTTTTTCTGTTGGTGTTTGTTTTAACGTTTTTCATGACCTTATTTCAACATATTGTACACAAGCTCTACACAGATAAAAGATTCCTTATTTGGGAGAGCTCTTGCCCAAGGTCTTGGTCTAGTTTCAAGTCTGCCTTTATCTTTTCGCAAGAGTGGATGACCGTTGTGTGGTCTCTTCCCCCCAACTTCTCCCCGATTGAGGGGTAAGAAATGTTGAAGTCTTCTCTAAGGATATACATGATGATCTGTCTGGGTTTAATTATTTCCTTCCGGCGAGTTTTTTCGTAGATACTCTCCTCCTCAATTGAGTAGAAATCTGAAATAAGCTTGACTACGTCTTTGACAGCTACAGTTCGTTTCGGCTTTTGGTTACTTTTTATTAAATTCCTCACATCCGCCACACCAATCTCCCTTTCTTTGAGTTGGGAGTGGATGATGAGGGTGTTTAGGGCCCCCTCCAGGTCTCTGATATTGCCGGCAACAGTTTTTGATAGATAGTCTATAACCTCTGGGTTCAAAACTATTCCTTGTAACCGAGCTTTGGCAGAGATAATGGCGATGCGCGATTCGTGATCTGGTTGGGGGATGTCAACTATCATGCCCGCTGACATTCTCGACTTCAACCTATCCTCCAAGCCTTGGATGAAGTGTGGGTGCTTATCGGAAGAGAAAATGACCTGTTTGTTGTTGTCGTAGAGGGTGTTGAAAAGGTGGAAAAGCTCTTCTTGAAACTTCTGTTTTTCAGAGAAAAATTGGATATCATCCATGATCAGGACATCGTACTTTCTATATTTATCCTTAAAAACACTCATTTTTTGGGTTTGGAGAGCATTCATACAGTCTTGACCAAATTTTTCAGAAGTCATATAGAAAACCCTCTTCCCTGGGCTTACTGTCTTGATGTGGTTGCCTATGGCTTGAATCAAGTGTGTTTTACCATGACCTGTAGAACCATAAATGAAGAGAGGATTATACATAAGCCCAGGGGATTTGATCACTGCCTGTGCCGCGGCGTGAGCTAGCTCATTGAAGGGGCCAATGATGAAGGTTTCAAAGGTGTAGCGAGGGTTTAGATTGTCTTCTTTGTTTACCGCCGACTCTGGGAGAGGCAGGCTTGTCATACCACTTCCCCCACCAGCCTTCTCCTCTCGGCGCTTAGGCTCATCTCGGTTTATGACATACTCCACAGCGTGGATAGTATGGTCGCGCTCACGCATTAGCTTCAAAATGGCGGCGTGGTATCGAGATTGGAACATGTCCCGAGCAAAAGCATTGGGGACGGAAAGGACTATGGTGCTTTCGTCGCGCTTCACTATGTGGGTGTCCTTGAACCAAGTGGCAAAGGCGGGTTTAGAGATGGAGAGTTCTATTTCGGCCAGGATTGAGTCCC
>CAYHKS010000020.1:0-1109 GCA_964357345.1 uncultured Candidatus Saccharibacteria bacterium
ATTGCTTCTCTTTTGATAAACCAGTTATCTCAGCTCCGTTCCTCCCAACGATTATTCCTCCAGCTTCTTTTACAAAACCAATAGCAGCTACAATATCTATGGCAGTAAGATTTCCATAAATACAGGCCTCTATTCTTCCCGCTCCCACAAAGCACATATCCAGAGCCGATGAGCCAAAATTGGCAGTTTTATTGGCATTCTCTAAAAGAAACCTGTAGGTATTCATCCCCCAATCCCAAAGTCCTTTATTACTACCTGCTCGAAAAAAAACGTGAGCATCAGAAAGATTTTTTGTATCTGAAATACGGACTTGGCTACCATTAAAAATTGCTCCCTTACCTTTCTCAAAACTAAACATTTCACTCGTCACTGGATTATATATAACACCGACTACTGGTACTCCATTTTCAACATATGCAATAACTACCGCATAATGTGGAATATTTCTAGAAAAATTAGATGTGCCATCTATGGGATCGATAGACCAGAACGATCCAGATGACACATCTTCTTCTGTTGCTTCCTCAGAATAAATTGCTTCATTAGGGAACTTACTACGAATCTCTTGGGATATAAAATTGCTGATCTCTATATCAACATTAGTGACGATGTCTCGCGGATCTCCATGCTTGGCAGAAATTTCAATATGCTTTTCTCGGGCTACGAGAACTCTCTCTCCTGCTTCTTTAGCTAATTCAACTGTAAATTTATATCTATCTTCCATAAAGTGTTTTCCCATACCAGTGTATTTCCTTTTCTAAAGCAGTTCTTAAATCAGTTTTAGGTTCGTAACCAAGAAGCTTACGAGCTTTCTCAATTTTAGCTCCTGTCTCAAGCTGATCCCCGGGACGCTTCGGTGCTAATTTAATTTTAGCATTTTTACCCATAATTTCTTCGACCATTTTGACTCCGTCCCCTGTCGTATAAGTCTTGTCATTTCCTAGGTTGAAAGTCTCCCCTAGAACTTTTTCATAATTTTCAAAAGCTTTTATGACTCCGTCTACAATGTCTCCAACATAAGTATAGCTTCTTATGTGTTTGTCACTCCCCTCATACACAGAGATCTCTGTATCTTCGTATATCGATTTTATTAATTTAAAGAAAAATTT
>CAYHKS010000020.1:1209-9677 GCA_964357345.1 uncultured Candidatus Saccharibacteria bacterium
ACACAGAGATCTCTGTATCTTCGTATATCGATTTTATTAATTTAAAGAAAAATTTTTCTGGTCTCTCCCTCTCTCCCAAGACAGAAAAAAATCTCAGATTCACCACTGGTAACCCCTTATCTCGGTAATGAGCGAGAGCGAGTTGTTCAGCAGCAAGTTTTGTTACTCCATAGTGTGAAGTGGGAGTCGGGACAGTGTCCTCCGAGCCGTTAGCGAAAGCGCCATAGATAGAAGATGTTGACGCATTAACAAAAACCCTTAGACTATCTAATTTTTTGGCGATCTCGAGAAGCCTATATGTCGCGATGATATTGTTGTTCAAATAATCCTCGAATGGAGTGACGGCAGATATACCCGGCTGTGCTGCAAGATGAAAGACGGCTTCGGCTCCACCAAAAATTTCCCCAATGTCTTCGTCCAAGAGATTTTTGTAATACATCTTTACCCCTTTTTCTTCCAAAATCTTTCCTGTGACTTGTTTAAATTTGGGGTCGTAGTAAGGAGTGAGAGCATCAATACCTATGACCTCATGTCCATCTAAAGCAAGTCTCTCAGCCAAATGCGAACCTATAGCACCAGCTGCTCCAGTAACTACAACTTTCATGATAGAAACACCTTACTTCTCATTTGCTCTGTAATCAAACCCCAATCATACTTCTCGCGTACCAAACGTTTGCCGTTGTTTATTAGAGTTTCTCGAAGTTTCTGATCCTTCATTAGCCTAGTTACTTGCTTGGCAATGTCCTTCGGGTCATGAACATTTACAAAAAGCCCTGTCGGATGATGATTCTTGTTTTTATCTGGATCAAAGAGAAAATCAGGGATGCCCCCAACTGGTGTAGCGATAACTGGAAGTCCAGCCGCCATAGCCTCTACAAAAGAACTGCCCATGCCCTCAGAGAGTGAGGGGCGAACAAAAATATCTGCGTTATGTAAATACTCGGGAATGTTCTTGAGATTCACATAACCAGCAAATTCAACTCTCGATTCTAAATTTTTATTTCTAACCAGCTGATTTAATTTTGTGTGAAGTGGACCAGAACCTAAAATTTTTAAACAAACACTTTCTGGGAGAAACTCCAGGGAGTTTATAATATCTGCAACCGCATTTTTCTTGACCAATCTTGACGTAGTGATAAGGATGGTCTTGTCATTGTCTTTTACCTTTTCATTCTGACTCCTAAATTTTTCAATATCTACCCCATTTGGAATAACTTCTATTCTCCTCGTATAGCCAAACTTTTTTGCCCAATCAGCCAGAAAATTTGAGATAGTTTGGACAACTTCTGCGTTTTTAATCCCTCTCCTTAGCAAGAAGGCAAATATTCTAATATGTAGCCGTTTAAAAACATGTTCGAAGGGATCACCGTCCTGAAGAGTCAGAACATACGGAGTCCTGTTCCCAAAAAGTTTCATGATGGAGATGGGGAAAAGCATGTACGTCATCATGGCCCAAAATTTGTGATAGTGATTCTTTTTGTCTAATTGCCACGCTTTAAAAACAGCTAGAGGCACAAAAAGAATTTTACTTAAGTAGTTACCCCCCCATCCAATACGATGAACATGGACATTGCCAATCGCCTCAAATTTCAAATGTGATTTATCAAATCTCATTGTCACCATATCAAAATCAATATCTCTGACACGATCAGTTATTTCCTTTATGGCTATCTCCGCTCCTCCCACTAGTGGATAGTATGCAAGGGAGAAAACGAGAATTCTTTTTTTATTCGACATCTAGTAGAGCTTTGAGTTCGGCTTCGGGTATTTCTTTTGGTTTTTTTGCTTCAGGTTGTGGGACAGGTTTTGATTCTGGATTCTGTGGTTTGACTATTGAAGATAAGGCATTCCTAAGTTCACTCATATTCTTTTGTGAGACAGGACGCTGATTGTTGGATGATTGTTTGATCATATCAAGCGAAATACTTTTCAGAGGTTTGAAATCATCCTCTGGCTGAGTTGGGAAAGAAGCTGGTGGGGGGGTGGGTTTGGGGATGAATGCAGGTCGATGTTCCACTCTTGGTTCCACTCTCGGCTCATATTTTTTCGGTTCATATTTTTTATCAGATCTCTTCTCTGTCTTAGCCACTCTACCTTCTTCATGCCAAGCTTGGATTTTTTTCTCGACATCAAGTTTGGGAGTTGCATAAATTCGACGCGAATTGCGAATGATTTCTTCGGCAGAAGACGTTGCCGGCTTTTCTATCGGGGCCATGGTCATGGCTGAAAACGGTTGAGAACCAATGCCATCAATCATAAGCTTTAAATAAATTTGGTATGACCCAAGATTTACCAAATCTTCAGCAGTAAACGTTGGAGCAAACTCTTTTTCTAAAACCTCAGCATCATATGCCCCAACTCTAAAAGTTATCATCGTTCCCACGTTGCCGAAAACCGCAGCTCTAACCTCTTCAGCCATCTGCTCGATGTACTGGTGTGCAATAGTGAGGTTAAGTTTATATTTGCGAGCCTCAGAGAGAATGTCAGCAAATGACTCATTTGCAAAAGACTGAAATTCATCAACGTACAAATAAAAATTCGGAAGCTTCTGTAGTTCTGTGTCACTTTTATCGGCCCGACTCATAGCCGCGAGATATATCTTGGTTATGAGCATTGATCCTATGAGGTTGGCGTTAGCCTCCCCCACACGACCTTTAGAGAGATTAATAATGATAATCTTGCCCTCGTCCATGAGCTTTCTCAAATCAAAAGAGGACTTCTCTTGGCCAATGATGTTTCTAACCAAAGGATTACTTATGAACTGTCCAATTTTGTTTTGGATTGCAGCTCCAGCCTCTTGCATATACTTCTCCCCATACTTTTCAAATTCATCTACCCAAAAAGATTTAACCGAGGGGTCTTTAATATTTTCAACAACTTTTAATCGATAGGGTTTGTCGGCAAGCATGCGGTTCACCCCAACCAGAGTTGAGCCTGGATACTCAAGAAGTGCTAACAAAATATTATTCAAAATATATTCCATCCTCGCACTCCATGCATCGACCCAAATCTTTTTGAAGGCACTCATAAGACCATTAGCCACAAGGTGACGCTTGTCCACCCCAACATCTTCCATGACGTTGAAAGAAATAGGGTGTTCGGTATCAAAAGGAGCAAAATAAATTACATCTTTGACCCGCTCGGGAGGCACATACTCGAGAAGTAGCTCAGCGGACTTTCCGTGCGGGTCGAGAAAGGCCATTCCCTCGTTCCCTTTGATATCCTGCACAGCCATATTCTCAAGGAGAGTCGATTTCCCCATGCCAGTCTTACCTATTACGTAAACGTGCTTTAGACGATCTTTGGCTTTAATGCCGAAGCTTACCCGCTTATTCCGAGAATCTGTCTCGGCGAAGTATGTAATCTTCTCCGGATTGTACATTTGTGCTGATTATACAACGTTTTTAGCGTACATAAAAGATTAAAGTCCGGACTTGACTTCATAACCAAAATGTGTATAATGATAGTAGACCCCAATAGAGGAGGGCCCATGGCCGAGATGACCGGCAGCAAGCTCGACAAGCTCACCCTCGAGCACTTCCTTGAGACCGGAGAGCTTCTCCCGGAACTCATGAAGGTGACCGAGACCACTCGAGATCTCCTCGAGGAGCTCGTCGAGAGCCTCGGGTTCCCGCCCGAGCTCAACACCCTGATCCGTCGGCAGATGGAAGTTCGTTAGTCCGAATTCTGCCCCGGACACACACGAGGAGCCACTCAACCAGAGTGGCTCCTTTCTATTTTGTAAACTTCCTAATCGCTGTTAGAAACTTATCTCCCCTATCATATTCATTTTTAAACAATCCAAAAGATGCAAAACCTGGAGAAAGAAGTACAACATCTCCCTTGGTGGCAAACCCGAAAGCTTTTTGAACTGCGTCGCTCATGTCTTTGGTTAAAACAAACTGCCTTACAATTTTTTCTTTTATTAACCTGTTAGTTCCTGAACCCGGAAAAAGAATTATTTTTTTACACAAAGTTAGGGGTTTCCTAAGTATAGCCAGACCAATATTTTTGTCCGACCCTCCAGCAATTAGAACAACCTGTTTGCCGTGAAGTGCTTCAAGCGCAATCTTTAGGGCGTGTGGGGTAGTCGAAGTGGTGTCATTATATATTTCTATTCCTTTGTAACTTTTGATTTTTTCTAGTCTGCCCGAAACTCCCTTAAATTTTTCTAAACTTTTTTTGATTAATGGCGTCGAAACTCCCAGCTTTTTAGCCGAAACATAAGCCAAAGCGGCATTAAAGCGATTATGTCTGCCTGATACCTGCAAAATTATAGATTTTGGTAAATCACTTTCAGAAACACGGATGGCTCTTTTTGGTATCTGCTTAAGATCTTTCCCCGCTACAAAAATATCTCCCTTTTTTTGATATTTGAAAATATTGGCTTTATCTCCAAAATATTTTCGAAGATCATTATTGTAGTAATTCAAATGATCTGGCATAAAATTTGTAAAGACCGAAAGAGAGGGACTTATCTTTAAATCACCAAAGGCTTGGAGTTGCCATGAGTCGAGTTCGAGGACGTAAATATCTCCCTTCCTCGCTTGAGCTAACATTGGTAAAGTGGCCATGCCTTGAATATTCCCCCCCAAATGGACTCGCCCCTTCTTTGAATTCTTTAAAATTTCATAAAGCATGTAAGTCACGGTGGTCTTACCTCGAGTCCCTGTTACCCCAATAATTTTGGAAGGTGCTAGATAAGCAAAGAGTGCGGTGCTCATAAACACTGGAACTTTGTTTTTACGAGCGTAGGCGATGTATGGAGAATCGAGCGGAACACCAGCTGCTTTTATTATAAAATCTCTATTTTTGAAATCCTCAAGTTTGTGCTCCCCAAGCGTATATTTTATATTCTTAAACTTTCGGAGCCTCGCGAGTGACACTCTGAGAGCTGTCGAAGATTTGAGGTCGGTAACAATAAGCTCCTTGGCATATTTAGCTAAAAATTCAACATCCCCAACTCCACGACCAAGGAGCCCGAGTCCCATGACAGTAATCCGTTTGCCTCTAAAAAATTCCTTCCAGTCACTCATAACCTGATACTACACTACTCGGTCAAGTACGCGCTAGGAGTGTATTTGTTCCCTGCGTCCCACATGAGCCAGCTGGTAAGACCCGAGTCATATGTGGCCTTAATCTGAGCCTGGACCTCCGCCACACCATATTGGGCCCCAAGATCGAAGTCCTGAAGCCAAGGACGAAGTTTAGAAGGAGTTGAGGTCGAAATACCTAAGGATACTCTTTGGGCCTGTTCGCGCATAACAGCATTTGTCATTGAGAATTTTACTATCTCATATGGATGAGTGGCAGGGTCACCAAAGCCTCCGGTATTCCAGGCATAGTGTGATGGGTAAACCATTGGATAGACGAAGTCAAAATATGGGAGGGTCTTTTCTAAAACCTGTCCTATGCCCATATCATCGATTGCCAAAGTGGTAAGACCAAAAAGATCTGCAGAAGTTTTCATCCCAGTATTTTTAGTATTTTCGTGTAAGTATGAAAAGAAATTTTCTAGCATTTCAGCTTTAGTGGATGTGCCCATAGTCCAAGTGTAGTTGGCATCCTTCATGTTGCCATCTGATGGGTAACGAATGTAATCAAAATTTATTTCATCAAAACCAATTTCATAACTAGTTTTGGCAAGTTTAATTACATAATCCCAGTATTCTTTAGCCCCTACATCAATAAATGAGAGGCCTTTGTTGTCCTTCCACGCTAAACCAGTAGCCTTCGACTTCACCGCAAGATCAGGATGGATCTTGGTATAGTACGGATCTTGGAAAACAGTGACGCGTCCTATCACATAAATATTTTCCTCATGGAGCTCCCCAATAAATTCTTTTAAATCTCTAATCTTGCAACCCGACGCATCATTTTTTTGTAAACTTTCATCTACTATAGACACCGTACCAGAGTAATCCTTAACATCTATAATTAGAGAGTTCAGTTCGGTATCCTCGATGAATTTCTTTAGAGTGTATCTCCAGGTATTTGTACTCGCCACACAAGCTGTCATGTATATAGCTTTGAGTGGTTCAGGAGTAGCCACGTGAGTTACTACAAACACCGGGACGGTGGTGGAAGCAACTAGTGTGTCAGCGGAGGTTGCGTCTTTTGTGGAGCTATAACTTTTTTGAAAAATTATTGGCAAAACAAGTACCGCTACACAGAAAAATACTAGAGCAACTAGTCCAGCTTTGATAAAGCCCTGTCTACGCGGGCTCCGTGTCATTATTTAATTGTTCGTTCTGCTCTCCAGATGGCGACCCTACAACCTCTTCTCCCTCCCCCTCCGTTCTGACTCGACGACGCAACATACGCCTTTCTGACTTAGCTTTGAGTGAGAGTCTCCTATCTATAGAAATGAGAACCGAGAGAGCAACGATTCCTAGCCCCCCAACAACTTGAAAAAAAGATTCCCAAGAGTGAGGAAAGCCAAGGACAGGCAGAAGAGCAATGAGGAATCCAATGACCAGAATGATTCTACTTTTTGGCATTTTGAATATTATACACGAAGTAGTGCGCGCGCCAGGGTTCGAACCTGGGACCTACCGAGTATCAGTCGATTGCTCTACCAGCTGAGCTACGCGCGCGTGGGGAAAATATAACAAAATCAGAGCCCATAAACAACAAAGGCGCCGACTGCTTTCGCAATCAAGGCGCCTTAAACGGATCACTGCTGATCCGATTATCGAGTGAAGTACTTTACTTCGTGTTCGGTCCATTCATCCAGTTCGAGCAGACGACCGTCTTCGCGCACTGCTGCTCAATGGACGGCCATCCGTAGAAACCGAGGACGGAGAGCCCGATGAGGAAAAGGATGGAAGCAAACACTCGCTTCCGCCCCTCCCTCCATCGCCTCGCTTCGAGATCATCGAAGAAGGGTTCGTGACGGTGAGTCATATCACCTCTCAAAAATGGGTTGGCCCAAACCGATTGTCTACATGTATTATATCACACATGATTTCTTTTTGTCAAGCATTAAAATATGGCTTTATAACAACACAAAACCGCCTTTCGGCGGTTTTGTTTATCGTTCTCTGTTTTGCTCCGTTCTAGCGAGATTGACTCATTATTGCCGCAGCAGCTTGATGTTGTAGGAGCTGAATAAGCTGCTGAATAAGTGAAGTTAGTAACTGCTGTAACTGTATAATCGTTGATTGTCTCTGTGCATCTGACATCGTGGTTGGATTGGCCGGGGTTACAGGTGGTGTGTAAGCGGGAGCTTGAGTAGAAGAGCCCGGACAAGAAGTTGCGTAAGCAGACAAAGATGTTGCTTCCCTGGAAACCCCCGTAGAGTCGACACAGTGGCCAGAGTTCGCAGTAGTAGGATTCCTCAACGAAGTAATGGCTGCCCAAGACAGAGCGCTATCGTGACAAACTGAAGATCCACTAGCACCAGAAGCATTGTAGGAGAATGGAATGGCATTATATCCAACGACATTTCCTAGAGAAAGCTGCTGCGCAGCATTATTCATATACGAATATACTCCACCGCTGTTAGTGCATACCCCAGCATAGCTATTATTATGGGCATCATAATACAATTCTGCTTGCGCTCGAGCATTTGCCATCTGGGATCTAATAGTGGGATCTACTGGAGAAGTTGGAGATGTAACAAATACAGTTACACTTTTGGTTACAGACTGTGGTGTACTTGCAACTGGAATACTCTCACCGCTACCAGAACACAACATTGTATAAGTAGTGGTTTGTATCGGATTAACCGTTATAGAACCAGAGGTTGTTGACGGAGCCCATCTACCATCTTTTTCTGTTGGACCACAATAAGTAGCGTTAGTTGAAGACCAAGTTATGGTTGACGATTGACCAATGCTGATCGAAGTCGGGTTTGCAAAAATATTAACTGTAATAGTAGGAATCGGAGTCGGTAGTAAGCTAGAAGAAACTACCACAGAGTTTGAGACTGTTGTCCCGCCCGGCCCAGTGCATCTAATAGAATAATTTCCATTGCTATCAGTGACAAAATAATTCGGGCCGAAGCTAGTTTGATTAGTCGGTAAATCTAGTATTAAGGAGTGAAATCCTCCTTCTTTTAGCGCGGTGCATGAAGTTACATTTGTAGCACTCCAAGACATATACGCAGTGCCATTAGAGTAATATGTCGGATTGCCTAGAGATACCGTAGGAGTTGGAGTGTTTGATTGTGCAGAAACAAATAATGGCAGAGCTAAAACAAGACCCACAAAAATACGCTTCATTGATTTAATGGTTATTTGTATCAGTAAAGTTTACCCCCCCCAGCAAAATATACAACACAAAACCGCCTTTCGGCGGTTTTGTTTATCGTTCTCTGTTTTGCTCCGTTCAGCGGTCTTTCCCAGCTGTCATATCACATTTTAGGACTTTGTAATAATTGTCCTACTGCATAGCTTTACGCGACGCAGTAATCGACTCTGTCACCTTTGCTTTTGGCAAAAGATTTTCAAATTGAATTACTCCAC
>CAYHKS010000021.1:0-9601 GCA_964357345.1 uncultured Candidatus Saccharibacteria bacterium
TAGAAAATCCAAAAACGATGTTTAGAATTGGAGAAAAAGTCAAAGTAAAGATAATCGAAATCAAAGACGACAAAATCTCACTCTCCATCAAGGCTCTTAAGGAAAATCCATGGAAGGATGCTTCGAAGAACTATAAGAAAGATGATGTAGTGGAAGGGGTAATCATTAAGTACAACAAACACGGTGCACTTGCTTCGATAGAAGAAGGGGTGGCTGGGTTGGTGCATGTATCTGAATTCGGTTCAGAAGAAAAATTGCGTGAGACTCTCGAAATGGGCAAATCTTACCCATTCAAAATAACTCTCTTTGATCCGAAGGAGCAAAAAATGGCCCTCTCGTATCTACCTGCGCAGACAGGCGTCGAGAAGAAATAATCCAAAACAAAAACTCCCGATTGACTCGGGAGTTTTTGTTTTGTAGTCTGACATCAGGGCAACCTTTACACACTGGAGGAGCTATGTGTTGGAGGGATGACGAACCTTACCTCCGTGTCTGTCACCACTGTGGCAGATCCTACAGAGGACCGCTGGGTCAGCATGGTTGCAAAGAGGAACTCGCGGAAGTCGCGAGAATGAAGGCTCGGAGGGAGCGTCGCCCCAACCCTTCACAAATCCCACCGAAGACCGCGAAGTAGCAATAATCGTGGTCTTTTTCTAAACCGTTTAGTATTCAGACCCTCTCACAATGGTTGATTGATTGTATCCAAAATATCTTGCTGTCTCTCTGGTACTTTTACCACTTAAAACCATTCGGACTGCTTGGTTCCTTACCTTACCCACTTTTTCATTTGTTGTATATGCAATGTTCATACCTTACATTTTTGGGGTGATGCAAAGGTATTGAAACATTACGGAGGATTGACTTTTTAATCTAAAAGGTGTATAATATATAATGGAGCGGGTGGGATTCCCTCACCTGCATTAACCCAATAATCGTGGCGCTGGATAAGCAAAGCGATTATTTCTGGAGGTTGTTCCATGACAAGTCTGACGAAGAGAAACATCCCGGCAACGCTTCTCTCCTTCGACGACGTGTTCTCGTATCCGCAGTATTCCCTTCAAGGGATCTCGGACTGGGACGCGGTGGCGAAGTTGGGCAGCAAGAACATCGCGGCGCTCATCTCGAGCGCACGATCGAACGAGCAATCGCTGACCGGACAGATCAGAGAGCTCAAGCAACAGCAGTTGCTGCTCTCGGGCAAGTCGGGCGACGACATCAAGGAGATGGCAAAGGAGTTCGAGAACCCCACCATCACCGACATCGGCGTCCCGAACGACAGCTGGTCGAAGGATCCCGAACCGCTCGACGCGGCTAGCAAGGCACGTGAAGGCGGATCGACGACGTTCAACATGTGTGGGTGGTGCAAGCACACCGGCGGCGGAAGCTGCCGCTACAGCTATCACATCACCACGACCTGTAATCTGCTCGGCGACGCTTCGCCGGAAACGCGATTCAATACGCCGTGCCTGCTGCAGAGCAAGACGGCGACGGAGATCGCAGATCAGGTGACACGCATGGAAGATGAAGTCGCTCTCCTGCTCGCGCGACGCGAGAAGGTTCGCGACGGCATCAAGCTCCTCCAGCACCTGAAGAACGGTGCCCAAGAGAAGCCATATCTTATCAGCTTGCGCCCACACGATATGTTCAACGTGGGCGACGAGGTGATGGTGTACGTCGGCAACTGGAAGGAAAGCGACGGAAGCATGGTGAAGGACGGCGTGTGGGTTCCCGCAATCGTGGTGTTCGGCTACCGCCATCACGACGGCTGCGTGAGCTATCAAGCGCTGTTCCCGATCCACACCAACATGTCCAATTTCGAAGGGCGTGGTGGTGGCGCCGGAATGTCCCGGCCCGAAGTTCTCCTGCGGAGCGAGTTCAACTATCTGCTGGAGGCCGTTCAGAACAACGAGAACGGAGACCTCGGGTTCGTGGGAATGTGGCTCGGCAACGCCAAAAACGATCTGGAAGGGTTCAACAAGGAGCAGTTCCTTCGCGACCTCTTCACCGGGAAAATGGCTTCACCGCCCGTCGGCTGGCAACCGCCAACCGACGAAATCTCGGTCAAGACCGTCAAGGACGCCGAACGCGTTCTTCAGATGCTCGACGCCTCGCTTTTCAAGACGGCGGACGAGATCAAGAAGTGGGCTGCGATGCAGCTCACCTGCGTGCACCCGGACCGGCTCAACGGCGCCGAAGAGAATGTGAAGAGCTACGCGACTCGGCAGACGCGTGCGGTGATCGCCGCCCGTGACCTGCTAATCGCTCGGCTCTAAGCACGTCAGAACTAGCATCAAGGACTGAGCAGACCTACTGCTTGACCCGCCATGTCTTCGGACCTCTGGCGGGTTTGTTTTTAGTTAAACTCGGTCATTGCTCTCTCGAGCCCGCTTTCAATAATTGTCTCTACTGCGGTTACGACATTTTTGAAAACTTTTTTGAGTTCTAGCATTTCTTTTGGAGAGAATTTACCTAAAATGTGTTTTTCTACGTCTGCTTTTTTCCCTATGCCGATGCGTATACGTATAAATTCTTTTGTTTTAACAGCACGGATGACAGATTCTAATCCTTTATGTCCACCCGAGCCCCTATTCCAAGAAATTTTCATAGTTCCAACTGGAAGATCTAGATCATCGTAAATAACTATCAACTTTTCTGCCGATTTCTTGCTTTTGATTACTTTGCCCACAGCCACTCCCGATTTGTTCATAAATGTGTCCTGATGTATGAACTTCGCCTTCACTTCTTTCCTTTCTAGAGCCTCAACTGCGATCTTTCCCGTGTTATGACGAGTTAGAACATACTCAACGCCGGGATTTCCTAGACCAATTATTGTGTACATCTAAGTATTGTAATACAATGTCCGAAAATTATGGAAGAGAAAACAAGCTTTTGGAAGGAATTAGTGAAGCTTGCAGTAATTGCGGTAGTCATAGTCATCCCCTTTCGCCTTTTTGTCGCTCAACCCTTCGTAGTAGATGGGGCCTCGATGGATCCAACCTTTAGGAACGGACAATACCTTGTTGTAGATGAGTTTACTTATCATTTTGAGACTCCGGCTAGAGGTTCGGTGCTCATTTTTAAATACCCTAAGGACCCTTCAAAATACTTTATTAAGAGAGTAATAGGCTTGCCTAACGAAACTGTCAAAATTGAAAAGGGTAAAGTTAGTATCTTAAATGAGGAGAGTCCAAATGGATTTCTCTTGGAGGAACCATACGTCAAACTGACCAAGGATGATACTCAAACCTTTGTTCTCGGAAGTAAGGAGTACTTTGTGATGGGAGACAACCGTGCAGGGAGCGCGGACTCGAGACTTTGGGGCCCCGTGCCGGAGAAGAATATCATTGGACGTCCGATTGCCCGCTTGTGGCCTATCGGTCTTTGGCCAGGAGAACAAAAAGAAAACATCAATGCGCAAAATTGACTTTGATAAACCTCTTTGGATAGCAGCTCACTTCGGCTTTGTGCCGATGGAGGCTCCATCCATCTCGGAAGAGGATGTTCGAATGACTAAAGATTGCGACGAGAAGATTGATAAAGCCTCCGGTCAACTCATTTGTAATGCTCCAGAGAAAGCCGCTTTCATTCGTCACTGTGTTGAGAAGAAGCTGTCCGAATCTCTCTTCCCTCTTGCTCTCTCTTGGCGCAGGGGCCGAGATTACGCACTTGAGCTCGTGGGTTACCCCATAGGAGTGGCCGAGGCCAAACTCATCCGTGCCTCTCTTTCGATATTGAATGAAGAAGGTTACAAGGAACTAAAAGTTGAAATAAATTCTATCGGAGACAAAGACTCCATCGGAGCCTATGAGCGAGAGCTCCATACATATTTGCGTAAAGTTGGACACGATACGTCTCTCGAATTGAAGAAGGTTTTTAAAGAAGATATTTTTGCGGTGGCCAAAGCCCAAGGAGAGGAAGCAGAAAATTTGCAGAAAAATATGCCCTCTTCCGTAGCCAGTCTCTCGGCATCAAGTAGGGTGCAATTTAAGGAAGTCATAGATTATTTGGACGCATTAAAAATAGAATACCGTTTCGCCCCCGAACTAGTGGGACATAGAAATTTGTGTTCGGAGACTTTATTTGCCATTAGAGATGCTGAAAACCATCTCCTGGCTGGGGGTTACAGATATTCAAGACTTTCGAAACGCTTCGGTTTCAAAAAGGAACTTTCTCTAATCGGCGCCACCATCTATGGCGAGAAAAAAGTTAAGGATGTCAAAGTTTACAAAGAAGCCCCAAAGGCTCGCTTCTACCTAGTGCACCTTGGTCGTGAGGCTAGGATGAAGGCGCTGTCTTTAATAGAGCTCTTGCGCTCATACCACATACCAATCTATCACTATCTAGGTAGAGAGAAGCTCGCCGCCCAAATGGAGTCACCCGAAGCTATTCGCACTCCGTACCACTTGATAGTTGGACAAAAAGAAGCTCTAGAGAACACTGTCACTATAAGAAACGTTAGTAGTCGTGCTCAAGACACCATAGAAATGGCTCGTCTCCCCGACTATCTCAAGCATTTGCCGATATAGATCTGTTGTGTTAGAGTTTCCCGACAAATGGTAAATATCGAAGTAATTAAGGGCCCAAACGAGAACAATTTAAGCGTCCTTAGACGTTTCCAGAAACGCGTGCAAGGAGCAGGGATTTTGATAAAAGTTCGTAGCAAGCGCTACAGCGAGAGGGTCAAAAGTGAGAACGTCAAAAGAGCTAAGACCCTTGCTTACCTCGTGAAAAAGGAAAAAATAAACGAGCTCTTGAAGCTTGGAAAAATGAATGAACTCCAAAAGTTTGGTAAGAAACGCCGATAAGATTGCTGAGAGAGTTCTAGGCAAAAAGTACGAACTCTCTCTAGTCTTTTGCAAAAACTCTCTTTCTAGACGACTCAATCGTACCTACAGAGGCAAGGACAAACCAACTAATGTTTTGGCCTTCCCCCTTTCCGAAACTAGTGGAGAAATTTTTATCAACATGGACCGTCTCCAGGATTTTTCTGTGTTGGAACTCTACATCCACGCACTTCTACATTTGAAAGGTATGCAACATAGCGCTAAAATGGAGAGCGAAGAAAAAAAACTTCTTAAAATTTTTAATGGCCAGACACATATCAGTAGGAATCGACATAGGAAGTCACCACGTCAAAGTAGTCATCGCCGAAGAAGTTAAGGATGGTGAGCGAATTGTCCCAAAAATATTGGGCACTGGCTCTGCCGAAACTAGAGGACTTCGCAAAGGCTTCATTGTGGATGTTGGCGAAGTCTCACGAAGTGTGAGATCTGCTCTCGACAAGGCTGAAAAAGCCTCTGGGGTGGAAGTTAAACGAGCTTTCGTCTCCGTAGGAGGGGTTGGCCTAGGTAGCACTCTCGCCACAGGTTCTGTGGCAGTATCCCGAGCTGATCTCGAAGTCACAAATCTTGACATTGAAAATGCTCACGAAGCCGCCGAGGCTGTCATCCCACAAGCTCTGTCTCTTAATAGAAAAGTAATCAACACTATCCCTGTCGAGGTTAAACTCGACGGCAAAACAGTGTTGAGTCGACTCGAAGGTATGCGAGGAAGTAAGCTCGATGTGAGAGTCCTTTTTGTCACCTGTTTAGAACATCACCTAGAGGATCTTATCCGTGCCGTGGAAGGAGCTGGGGTAGAGGTGGTAGACGTAGTGGCTGCTCCTGTTGCTGCCTCGTTCGTTATTCTTTCCAAAAAGCAGAAGAGGGCAGGATGTCTTTTGATAAATATCGGAGCAGAAACCACCTCCTTAGTGGTGTTCGAAAACAGTAATCCCCTATCCCTTGAAGTTTTTGAGATTGGAGGCAGTGATGTTACCAACGATATAGCCCTTGGGCTCAAAACCACTCTCGAGGAGGCAGAATCTATAAAATTGGGGAGTTTGACTCGTACCGATTATCCAAAAAAGAAGCTCGACGACATCATTGGAAATCGCCTTTCAGATATGATGGAATTTATTAGCGGACACCTAAAAAAAATTGGGCGTCATCAACTTCTGCCGGCAGGGGTAATATTGACAGGGGGCGGAAGTGCTCTTTATGGGCTCAAGGAATTTGTTGAGGGCGAACTCAAACTTCCCGCTAGAATCGGTTCTATCCACTTTGGAGACGACGAGAAAATTTCAAACAAAGATTTGCCTTGGTCAACCGCTTACGGTTTAGCAATTTTTGGTTTCAATGCAGATAACGAACAGAACTCTGTTGGACAACATGGGGTAGAAAGAGTTGTGAAGGGTGGACACAAAGGATTTCTCACTCTCTCACGTTGGATTTCAAAATTTTTACCGTAGATTCTGGAGTGGGTTTGTGAATATAAAATTCTAAAGGATAGAAGTCAAACACAGAAAATTATTCGAATACGGCTTTGTTAGGGCTTAAATGTTACGCTCTGAAGCCATAATTTTATTTTAGGAAAATCTAACCTGATTTCAAACAGTGTCAACTGTTTCTTTTTTTTTGGAGCTCATGTACTATGTTGGCACCTCAAATTTCAGAGGCCATATTCTCACCTAAACATAATTATGCCACAAGTCAAACCAGCGATAGAAACGTTTGCTCGCATCAAAGTCATCGGTGTTGGAGGCTCCGGAAAAAATACAGTGAACCATATGATAAATTCGAAGGTTCGTGGAGTTGATTTTATTGCAGTCAACACAGATGCACAAGATTTACATCAATCTCTAGCAAAAAAGAAAGTCCATATAGGAAAAAATCTCACTCGTGGACTTGGTGCCGGCATGAATCCAGATCTTGGTAAGCGTGCGGTTGAAGAAACTAAGGAAGAAATTCAAGAAGCCATCAAGGGTGCGGATATGGTCTTCGTAGCTTGTGGCATGGGTGGTGGAACTGGTTCTGGAGCTGCTCCAATTATTGCTCAAACTGCTAAAGAAAATGGTTCTCTAACTGTGGCTGTTGTGACCAAACCATTCTTTTTTGAGGGTGTACAGAGGATGAGGATTGCTGAAAATGCCATAGAGGAGTTGAGGAGTTCGGTTGATGCCATGATCATCATCCCAAACGATCGTCTCCTTGCCACGATTGATAAGGAAACGAGTGCCAAGAACGCCTTCGCTATATGCGACAACATTTTGAAGGAGGCTGTCGAGGGTATCTCTGACCTCATCACCATGCCAGGTATTATCAATATAGACTTTGCCGATATCCGTTCCGTCATGGAAAATGCGGGGGCTGCCCTTATGGGTATAGGAGTCGGACAAGGAGATAAGCGGGCAGAGGATGCAGCTAGGGCGGCCATCTCTTCTCCTTTGCTTGAAATCTCTATCAATGGCGCCAAGGGCGTCCTCTTCTCCATCGCAGGAGGAGACGATCTCACTATGTTTGAAATCCAAGATGCTGCTAAAGTCATCACCGAGTCGGTTGACCCTAATGCCAAAATTATTTTCGGAACAGTCCATGACGACAAACTCAAAAAAGGCGAGGTCAAGATTACTGTCATTGCCTCTAACTTTCCAGAATCACAACAGAAGAAAGTGACTTCCCTCTTCAACAAAGAATCACATGACGATGATGAAAAAGGAAAAAACAAAATTTTTGGTAGTTTCAGCTCCTCTCCAAAAGTCGAGAAGCAAGCTGAACTTCCTCCAGTGGTATTAAAGAAAGCTGAAACAGTTCCCGCCCCACAAGAAGACGAGGATGATTGGAATGCTGTTCCCTCATTTCTCCGCAGATCAAAATTGAAGTAAGAGAATATTGCTTCAGGTTCGCTCGATCTATAGAATCAAGCTTCCAAGATCTCGCTGCCTGAAGTAGAATAGTGCGATGTACGATTTGATAATTGTTGGCGGTGGACCCGCTGGGGTATCGGCTGGTGTTTATGCTGCAAGAAAACGATTGAAGACTCTACTTATTACAGAGAGTTTTGGTGGACAATCAGTAGAGTCTGTCGGGGTTGAAAATTGGATAGGGACCATCAAGCTTTCTGGCCCAGAACTAGCCAAGCAACTTGAGAACCATCTTAAAGCTTACGCCGGTGATTCAGTAACGATCAAAACTGGTGTCCGAGTAGAGAAAATTATAAAGACGGGTGATGAATTTGAAGTCAGTGCTGGAAGCGAAAATTTTAAAACCAAAACTGTCTTAATCGCCTCTGGCTCTTCAAGAAAAAAGTTGGATGTTCCGGGAGCTAAAGAATTTGAAAATAAAGGCATCACCTATTGTGCCTCATGCGACGGACCGCTCTTTGCCGACCAGGATGTGGTGGTTATTGGTGGAGGGAATGCCGGATTCGAGACCGCTCTCCAACTCTTGGCCTACGCAAAATCTGTAACACTTCTCCACAGAAAGGAGAGTTTTAAGGCCGACGAAACAACTGTTGAGAAAGTTTTAGCTAATCCAAAAATGAAAGGGATTTTGAATGCCAAACCTGTTGAGGTTAAGGGTGATAAGTTTGTTAAATCTCTTGTATATGAGGATGTGAAAACGGGAGAAAAGAGAGAGCTAAATGTTACAGGTATTTTTATAGAAATTGGCTTAATTCCGGCCACTAGTTTTGCTGAAAAAACTGTGCCAATGAACGAGCTTGGACAAATTAAAATTGATCCTCGTACTCAACGGACCGAAACAAAAGGCATTTGGGCCGCTGGAGACTCGACCGACTCTCTTTATCATCAAAACAACATTGCTTCTGGAGATGCAGTGAGGGCGTTAGAAGACATTTATCTTTTCATCCAAACAGGCAAATGAAAAGGCGAGCGTTTGTAGCGCTCGCCATGTTGAAGGAAGGAGTTCCCTACCTGAGGCCGTGACTTACCCCGTAGCTCACGACCAGCTTCCTGCTGTTGCAACAGTTGTTGGCAACCACGAACCCAAGGGTGACCAGGCTAGCGATTGCTCCAACTACCGGTGCGGCACGTGCGATTGAGCTCCTCGGGCGCACTACCGTTGTAGTGGTGGAACCCCCTGGCCGACCTTGCTCGCGAACGGCCAAGTTGTGGACGTCCCTCTCAATGCCAGAGAGCCTCGTATCAAAACCGGAGAGGCTCCTACCAAAGGCAGTGAGGTTCACAGAGAACTGGGCCATGGTCTGACCCATCCGGTTCTCAAACTCACGCATGCTACGAGCGAGAGCTGTGTCTCTCTCGAAGACCAGACTCTGCACCCCCATGCTTACCGTGGGATTGGGCGAGAGAGTCGAGCGCCTCGGCCGGCGTGGCGCACTCCTCGCGGTTGCGGGGGGTGGCGTGCAGGCGAGCGCACAGGCACAGCAGGTATTGCTTCCACCGTTCGGTACGATGACCGTCAGGTTGATCGGATTGTTCGAGACCGAGTTGGGGAAGGTCCAAGCATACCGGTAGCGAACTTCCGAAGTGCTTGGCGTCACCTGCTGGGCTTCGACTTCAATGCCCGCGAAAGCGAGCATGAAGCCAATCAGAAACATCATGTTACGGTACTTCATGTCCCCTCCGGGGTTGAATCCAGTTGCGGGTTAGTTCTGTGGGTACCTTATAACAAAAGGCGGTACTTGTAAAGGGTACAGTTTTCTACCAACATAGACGTCCCTCCCCCTATGCAAATTACCTAAAATATTGTGCGCGATAGAGGACTCGAACCTCTGACCCTCCCCACGTCAAGGGGATGCTCTA
>CAYHKS010000022.1:0-9428 GCA_964357345.1 uncultured Candidatus Saccharibacteria bacterium
ATTCCAGAGTAAATCCAGAAGCATTCTCACGCAAAATTCTCATCACTGTCTTCTCTCCATAATAAGTTGGGAGAGTGGAGACACGGAAGGAAACTCTTTCTCCATCAAGATCTATTTTGAAGCGACCATCTTGCGGTATACGCTTCTCATCAAGCTTCATATTTGAAAGCACTTTAATACGAGCGGTTATACCCGGAGCGGTGTTCTTCGGCAGGACCATCGCATCATGAAGAATACCGTCAATGCGATAGCGCACTAAAACTTGCTCCTCCTCAGGCTCAATGTGGATGTCTGATGCGTCTTGAGCAATAGCATGTTTCAAAAGCGTATCAACCACTCTAACGACAGGGATATCCTCGGCAAGCTTCTTTAAGTCAGATTCGCTGTCCACTTCTTTGCCAGAAAGTTTTTTGATGGAACCGGCAACCTTTTCTATCACACTACCGAATTCGTCTTTCAAACTTTTCTGATACGAGAGCAGTGCCCACTTCATCGACTCGTTGTCAGTCAGGCGAGGCTGGATCTTTAGCCCCACCTTTTTCCTGACAAAGTCGATAGCAGTCATGTTCTCAATATCGAGCATTGCCACCTCAAGAGAGTCAGAGGTTTTTTTGAAGGCGACTATGTTGTGATTCCTCGCAATCGGTTCGGGAATGAGAGAGAGGACTTCAAAATCAAGCTTCTGATTTTTAAGATCAACAAAAGGCACTCCAAGAATATAACTTTGTAGCCTTCTAAATTCATCTTCAGTAATAACTCCTCTGGTAACCAGAACCTTTCCTAGGTTCTCATTATTTTCTTCTGCGTAACGCGAGGACTCCTCAATGTCTTTTTTAGAAACTAGGCCTGAGTCGAGAACCAGGCGCTTGAGCTCTGTCTCATCAATGTGCATATTAGATAAATTCTAACACACCAATAGCTTCTAGCTGATAGCTTCTAGGGACTAGCTTTAATGCTTAATTTCTTAATCATTGCCATAAGCATCCGCGAGACTTCGTCTAACAGAATATCTACTTCTCTGTATGAATGCTTTTCACTTTCTGGCAACTTTTTAGAAATCTCTATCTGTGTTTCTAACTCAGATGCTGACCCAAGAGCAATCCTTAAAAACTGTACAAAGTCCTTTCGTGTACCACGACTTCTGCCTTCGGCTATATTTGATGGTATTGACACTGCTGCACGCCTCATCTGAGAAGTTAGCCCAAATACCTCTTTTTTAGAGAAGCTTTCTGTTAACAAATAAATCTGTTTTGAAAGTTCAACTCCTTTCTGCCAAACAATGAGATCTTTGTGCGAATTTATCTGCATCGTATTAAGCTAGAAGCTAGCACCTAAAACCTAGAAGCTGGGCCTAAAACTCTCCAAAGCCTGGGTTGACTCCAATGTTGATGGTGTCGGTAGGGCAAGTAGCTTGATTGTTATTGTTATCAGTAACTACAGCAGTCGCATTCTTTGATCCAGTAGTTGAGTAACTAATCATGAAAGATGTAGAAGTGGGGTGACCTGTTGGAGGATAGTCTATCGTGTTTGGCAAATTAGAACCTGTCCAGTAATAAGAGTATGGTGGTTGAGGGTTAGGATTGTTAGTGATGGCCACAGTCCAAGTCACATTGTCTCCAACGTTAGGCCCACCAGTGTGGGAGCAACTGGATATCAGATTCGGAGCTGGATCAATTCTTAAGTTGAAACTAGTAATCTTCACTGGTCCATTGCCTTGAGGAGTAGCTGTGACAGTGATAGTGTAGTCGCCCACTGCCGCTGTCGGCTGTACAAAGATAGTTGAGGTGAAGACACAAGGAGTTCCAGCTGTGGGAGTACATCCAGAAAGTGGAGAGTAGGTTATTGATACCCCACTAGGCTGTCCAGATGAAGTGAGGGTGATTATTTGTCCAGAACCAGAAAGTCTAGTGGCCGTAACTGTTTGTTGAGGATCCGGAGGACTCTTGGGAATGCCTGCCTTCTCGACCGTGACATCTCCACTGTTGGATAGGCTGTAATTGAATGACTGATTATAAGTAACAGTGAATGTCACAGAAGTATTCGGCGTTAGTGTTGCGGCCGAGCCACTTGTCTGCGAATTAGTAACACTCGGCGGATAGTCATAGCCGGATGGAGCCCCTCCTGGAACAATAGTGTAGGAAGTGCCGCCTACAGCCGGAGTGACAGTGGCAGTGCCATTACCCACTCCAGATTTAATTAATGTAAATGGCGGATCAGTAAGCCTTATATCCCAAGTGGCATTCGATGGCGAAACAACTACATTTATAGTCGCCTCTGGTGGTGTAAGTGGAGGCATCGTAACTACATAGCCTGTCCCCTTCCACTTTATCCAACCAATATAATTTTCTCCCCACGCATTGCCACTAAACTCCTGTGTACCACTGTTGTATGTAACTGCGTAAGTGGAGCCGTCAGAGAGATGTACCCAGCCATTCCAAGTATCTGTCGTGCCAGTCGGAGCAGCAATAAACCTTGCCCAACCTGTGACAGCCCCTGTAGAAGGATTCACATTTGGCTGACAGGGCGCTGACGGACAACCAGCAATATCGGCACTATCAAACGAGAGCCAGCCAAAATTTTCTGACCAA
This sequence comes from uncultured Candidatus Saccharibacteria bacterium, assembly GCA_964357345.1. Classification (GTDB taxonomy): domain Bacteria; phylum Patescibacteriota; class Minisyncoccia; order Phycocordibacterales; family Zambryskibacteraceae; genus JAIFWN01. Next base: position 2,589 of record CAYHKS010000022.1, read on the forward strand.
GCTTGACCCGACAAATTGCCAGAAAAAGTATTGGCCACCACTCCATAGTTCGGTCCAGAAAATTTTATCCAACCAGCTCCGTCATCATCGGGATTATTCCCATCTGGCAAACTCGACCAAGCATATCCAGAGAGTGGAACCGTCTGCGCTGAAGCAACATTAGGAGTTGCACTAACTACAAAAACTGCTCCTAGGACGAATCCAGCTAGTAACAGTTTTTTAAGCATTTTTATGGTTAGAAGATAGAGACAGTCGAAATATTCGAGTACGCGGAGCATCCGAGGACATTGCAAGCTTTTACTCTATACCTATACTGTGTTCCACCTCCAGAAAGACCACTGTCAGAATAACCTGTAGCGTTTGGAGCTGTTACACCTATCTGAACGAAAGCTCCTGCGCCCAAAGCTCTTTCGACTCTAAATTCAGTCTCATTAGTAGAGCCACTGCTGTTGTCGATCCAATTGCTTATAGTACTGCCAGACCCAGTCTGAGCCGAAGACAAACCAGATGGAGCAGCGGGAGCTGCGGTTGTGCCGAGATAAAGTGGTATGTAGTATTGTTGGCCATTAACATTTATTGGTAAGAAGGTGCCAATCGTTGGGTTTCCAAGATTAACTGGAGTTTCATCGACTCTGATTGATCCATTGACATGAAGTTTTGCTGATGCAGAAGCAGTGCCAATACCAACATTCCCACCACCTTGTTGAAGAAGAAGATCGGAAGCGTTGTCGGTCATACTGATAGTGCCCTTACCTCCGGTGGTAAGTATCTGAAGATATTTATCTGCCCCAGAATCATAGGAATAAAATGGAGTGTTGTACGCATACATCGGTCCACGCGCTGCGAAGGTCCCACCAATATCAAGGTTATACCCAGGTACACCTGCCGCTCCAAGACCAATACCAACATTTCCTCCAATTGGATTCAAGAGAATAGGCTTCCAAGTTACTCCAGAATGAGACGCCGTAATGTATCCTGCATCAGCTGTATCACTCCAACCAACGGCCATTTTTTTTGCACTAACACCTGAGCTCCTAAGCATTAAAGTCCCTGTCTCACTATTTGTCTGAGTACTGCCCAGAATTTCGAGTTTGCTAAGAGGGTTTGTTGTCCCGATACCGATATTGCCACCTTTTTGTACCAACCCCACATTTCCATTATCCATTAGACGAAGGTAGGAACCGCCATTAACATATTGCAATGTCCCAACTGCAGTCGCTCCTTGATGAAGATTTATTGATGGATTGCCACCAGCTCCTTCGTTGACACGAAGACCACCAGGTCCATAAACTTCTAACATCCCCCCAGGATTACTCGTCCCTATACCAACTTGACCAGTTAGTGTGTTAATTCTAGCAAGTTCCCCTCCAGCCCAGTTTCTAAATGTAATAGGCCCGCCATCTGAACCTGGGCCATATCTAGGAGACCAGATACTATGATTGAGATAAACTACATCAGAAAAGAAATTCCCAACCGCTGTTGAACTTACTCCGTCACTTAAAATACTAGAATCTCCTAGTGTCGACCCAGCTGTAAAGCGAGGGATCCTCCCAGCAGTTCCTGAACCTCCTACTCCACTTGCTGGACAATTAGTTCCATCGGAACGACAAACTCGAACTCCACCATCGTAGACTCCTCCAGCGGCATCAAGCGTGCCAGTAAAATAACCATTCCCAGTTACTTGTAGTTTTGCGGCACCCGCTGCACCTCCGATACCAACATTACCGGAACTCAAAATACTCATCGCAGCAACTCCAGAACCATTCGTATAAAACTTAATTCCGTTTCCTGCACCTTCAGCCATGAGTCCAACATTAGTATCTGCATTACCTTCCCAGAAGCCAGCTTTTCCAACATAACCATAAGTCGTAACCCCATCAGAAAACTGCACTAAGTTTCGAGAACGAATTCTTCCGTTTACATCCAGTGTTTGTCCTGGGTTTGTCGTTCCAATTCCAACATTACCATCAGAATTTCTAACATACATCTGACCATTAAGGTCAATGTTGTCGAACAGACCAACAGTAATAGTTCCTCCCGATGAATCCAGCCGCAAATTGTTTCCAGCGCCCCCTGTAGCTAGTTCAGATAAAGTATTGCTCCCATTTAAACTAATGAGATGATTTCCATCATCGAAAACCAGCAAACTTTGTGGATCATTTCCTCCATCGTAAATTACCAAAGCATTACTCTGCGGACTAAACATGGTATACCCAGAACTCCATGAATCAGTTATCCTTTGATTACCACCCAGATATAAATCATTACCACCAATATTGAGATCCCCTCCGATGTCCAGTTTGTACCCCAACCCCGGACTCGGCGTGCCAATACCAACACTTGTTCCATTGTCAAAAATTTGCGAAATTCCTAATGCTGAAGCGCCAGTAAATTTTGAGACATAGTTTGTGGTCCCTGAACCAGTGAGACTCCCCGAACCAATGCATGTCCCTGCAACTCTAAAACAACCACTAACATTTACATCGCCAACCACATTTATCGCGTAAGGAACATTTGTTGTGTTTACACCAAGATTCCCCATTAACATACTCCGACCCCCAACATAGAGCTCATCATCCCCTGCCTCAAATCCAGTATTCCCACCAGATTGCAAACCATTATAAAAATATCCATGTCCAGCAGCAAGTCCACCATATACACCAGCTCCCCCTGTCCAAGTGCTTTTATGAATCTCAAAGAAATCTCCCCCCCATTCTGCACTGCCAAGAGCGGGAACTACCCAGCGACCAGTCATAGTGAGGTTACTCGTTATTGGATTTCGAAGTGGCGCTAAAACATTTCCTCCAGGAGGAAGAACTCCAGATGGTAAAGGTTCAGACCAAGCAAGTGCACTAGTTCCTACAAGCAATAAACCAAAAACAATTAAAAATTTTTTCATTTACTTATATAAAAGCTTATCAATAATTCTATCACGGGTTTACACCGCTAGCCTGTGGTGCTCGCACATCCACTCTAACCTCACTTCCCGCCATCCGGTATATAGATATGCTTACGGAAACATTGTGGGTAGAATTGGCTGCTTCTAGACTAGAGTGCCCACTTACCACTCTGGTATTAAGTACTGTATAGCCAGAATCGTTGAAATACTGCAAATAAACGGCGAAAAGATCCGCCACGGGAGCCTTGGTAGTGTAGGTCGTGGTGAGAACTTCCGACTTTGTCTTGTCACTAGCTAAGACGTACCCAGCCGATTTTATTATTTTTGTGTCTTGAACCAGCGATAAAAGTCCTGCGGGGAAGCCTCTGACCACTTCCCCACTCTTGGCCTCCGAAATTAGAGTGAAGTTAGTGGGAGCTAAACCCAAACTCCAAGGAAGTCCTGGCCACTTGTTTTGCCTTATAGCCACACCCCCAACAGTAAGGATCAGGAAGGCAAGAATTATGAGGAGAGGTCCTAGATTGCTATGACTGTACTCACTTTTCGCCATTTTACTTGTGGTGAGTTAATCGAATCATTACCTATCTTGGAAACTAAGCTGGACTAGAGAAGTGCCGTTATAGGATGAGATGATGGCAGAAAGGATATCATTCTGTTTTGTACCAGATATTTGCCCTAGACTCTTCGAGGAAGATAGCTTGTCAACAACATATCCAGCTTCCTTCATATAATCATCATATATTGTCCAAATCTGATCCTTTGTTTTTTTTGACGTATAACTCAAGGTGTATTGAGTCATGCCAATGTCGCTATACACAGCCTTGAAACTCTCCCCTGTCGTGACAGTTTCCACCGGTATGTCGCTTGGGAAGCCTTGCGGGAGTTTGGAGCCCGTCTTCGTTATGTCAGTTTTAGTAACTTCTACACTATTTTTTTCCTCTGTGGTAACGACCTCCTTTGGAATTGCTTCTAATTTAGCCCTTTTTATCTCTCTTATCCCCAACCAAGCCCCGAGAGCCACCACTACTATGACAAGCCCAAGTAGAAGATTCTTCATAAAAAAAGTATATCATGTAAAAGATGCAAATCATTTCTTGGAATGTGAATGGTATACGTGCAGTTATAAAGAAGGGCAACTTCCAAGCCTTGGTGGAAGAATTCAGACCAGATATTTTAGCCCTTCAGGAAACGAAGGCCGAGCAAGGCCAAGCAGAGATTGACCTTCCAGACTACGAAGAGCTCTGGAACTCCTCAAAAGGGAAGAAGGGCTACAGTGGCACAGCCATTTTCAGCAAGATTAAACCCATATCTACCCAAAATGGTTTCACGAGTAACATCGTGGAAAAATATGGCTTAGATAAAGACGATTATGGGAATCCAGATACCGAAGGTCGTGTAATTACGGCCGAATATAAGGACTTTTTCTTAGTCAACTCGTACACCCCTAACTCCAAGCCCGATCTTTCTCGCCTATCCTTAAGGCACAAGCGTTGGGACCCAGCTTTTTTAGAATTTGTTAAGGAACTGGACAAAAAGAAGCCTGTTATCTTTACTGGCGACTTAAACGTGGCCCACACTCCTCTTGACCTCACAAACTTCAAACAAAATGAGGGTGAGCATGGTTTTACTAAAGAGGAAAGAGAGGGCGTGGATAAAATTATCGAATCAGGATTTGTGGATGCTTTCCGCCATTTTAATAAAGAGGGAGGACACTATACTTGGTGGAATTATTTTGGCCACGCTAGAGAAAGAAACGTTGGGTGGAGAATAGATTATTTTTTTGTATCAAAGCGCCTAATGCCGAAAGTTGAATCTGTTGATATTTTGAGCCATATTTTAGGCTCTGATCATTGTCCGATTAAAATAGTTTTAAAGGACATCTAAAGCTATCCACAGCTAAGTTATTTCTATTCTTGTCCTTTAGGAATATACTGTGTGCAGGCGCAGAGCAGATGTCCTACCTCTCCCAGTTAGGTCAGAAGCTTTTTGCATTGTTCTTCTGGCCTGATCAGCCATGAAAGATGTTTTGGCCTTGGACTTAGAGCTTGCGGAGACGTCGCTTCCTCACTTTTTTTATTTTGAAGCCTTCCGTTTCTGCCCTCGATGTCTTTGACTGGAGCTCCCTTTCCTGTCGCTTGAACGCGACCCCACTCCGAGTAACCCTTGGGGTGGGTTTTTTAATTTACAGCCAAGTATAAAGGTAACTACAACATAATTCTTGCAATATGTGGATAAGTGTGGGGAGAGTGGGGATAAAAGACATCTGTCTAATAATCAATTATCAAAATTGTCCTTAATTTAAGCCATATTTGTAGTGTGCCTATGTTATATGTTTCATGTGAAACTACTTTCCATGAGCTTGTCGAATGGTTACACATGTAACCCTTTTATTGGATTATGTATAATTTATTAATGAAGACAGAGAAAAGGAGGCTGGGTGATATTGGAGAAGGTGTCGCCTGTGCATTTCTTGAAAAGCATGGATTTGTTGTACTGGAGCGAAACTATTTAAGAAAATGGGGCGAGATTGATATTGTTACCAGAAAAGGGGACGTGTTGCACTTCGTTGAGGTGAAGTCTGTGAGCAATCAGGCGAGCCCAGTTTCAGGTGTAACAGACGGATGGCGAGCGGAGGATAATATGCATCCCCAGAAGCTCAAGAGGCTCCACAAAGCCATCCAGACATATCTACTTGAGAAGCGCTTGGACATGGACTGGCAACTTGATCTGGCAATTGTGAAAATTGATGAGGTAAAAAGAACGGCGTCTGTGGAAATGTTGTCAAATATAGTTTAATTCTGTATACTTAACCGAATGGTTAAGTATCAAAAAGTTGACTTGGACAGGCTAATTTATGCTATTTCTGACTCAACTAGACGAGGAATTATTGACGAATTGGTGAGAGGGGAAAGGAGTGTGGGGGAGCTAGCTGAACCCTTCAAAATCTCTTCTCCGGCTATATCCAAACACATACGTGTTTTACATGAAACAGGCCTAATTAAGACAAGGAGATCGGGTCGACAGATTGTTTGCACACTAGAACCGGATAGCCTCATGAGAATAGAAACTTGGATGGCCAAATACCAAAGATTTTGGTCAGAAAAGCTCCATGACCTTGAAAAACAGATAAAAGGACACTAAAAGACACATGACCTAGCCAAAACAAAAGCCCCGACCGAAATCGGGGCCAAAATCTACCTTAGACAGGCTTTGCGATAAGCCGCACCTGCCTCGTAGCCAAGAGTGAAGCTCTTGCCTTCCGAAGCCTGCTGTGACCTTCCTGACGTACCGACGCGGTACCCAGCGTACCAACTAATTACTGCGTGGTCATGTGCTGATGCGGATGCACGTGGGTCACTACGAATCCCTTCGGGGCACCCAATCTGGTGAGGCTCCGTGAAGCAATACCTACACGATTCGCTCCCTTGTGCTGTGGCCATAATCCACCTCCCTGTTGTTACACAGAGAGATGAACCAGACCTAGTTCTGGTTGACTGTCTCTATGTGTGTTGAAAGAGCAGAGCCGTATTGTACATATCATGTATTAAAAGTCAAATATTCAACTCTGCCAAGGGGAGGGCTTGGCAAAGTTAGCCATATTTTAGGATTTGCTTGCACTGAGCTTGTCGTCCTTCGAATTACTCAGGACGACCCTGAATACATTGAATGGGTCGAGTGTGCGGGATAGGGGAATCGGACTCCTGCCTACAGTTTGGAAAACTGTCGTTCTACCACTAAACTAATCCCGCAGTGTCGGGGCGCCGAGAATCGAACTCGGGCCTCATGCTCCCAAAGCATGCATACTGCCTCTATACTACGCCCCGAAGTGAGAAACATCGATCGCTTGCGAGCGCTTGTTTCGAGCGCCCGGGGCGTATAACCATACCGCCCCGTAATTAATTGCGTTCGGGCTGCCGAGAATCGAACTCGGGTCTCACACT
>CAYHKS010000023.1:0-8587 GCA_964357345.1 uncultured Candidatus Saccharibacteria bacterium
TCACGAAGTACCCAATTAATCATTGAGCCAAAGTTACGAAGTTGATTACGTTGCCTGAAGGAGAGTGCCACCATGAAGCCCGAGTAGAACCAAATACCCTCCATCACAATGTTCGTAGCAACTAAATTCCTAATGAAGTCCTTCTTCCCCTCTGTAGTCTCTATAGCTAAAGTGTCCTCCGTCATCCTCTTCATGTACTTATTTATATACGCTTCTTTGCTAGCCATTGATGGGACAGAAAGGTGGAGACTAAAAATGTTTTCCCTATCAAATGGAAAAGTTTCCAAAACATACTCAAAGGCCACACAATGGTTCGCCTCTTCCCACATTTGTTTTGCCAAGTAGAGATGACACTCTGGACTCTTTAGATATGGATAAATTCCTAATGCTATGGAGCGGTTAACTATGAGTTCCGCCGGATTAAAAAACGCCATCAGAAATTTAACTGCGTGCTTCTCATCCTCCGTCATTTTTGCCCAATCATCCAAGTCCTCCTTGAGAGCGATCTCGTGTGGGAACCATGTATTTCTAACTGCTTGATTGTATAGATCATATGCCCACTGATAGCGCAGTGGGTGTAGGCTCATGTCATCTGGAGAGGGTTTTCCGATTAGCATATTCTATTGGCAATCGTCGCATATATTAGCATCTGCAGGGTTTTCTGGCATATGGATAGTCAGTTTAGCTCTGGGAACTTCCACTTTTTGCATTTCTCGTGGAGTAACTTTCGTTCCTGCCTCTGGTTCAACAATTTCTATGAGTTTTGGTTGGACAGCTGGTTTGTCCCAAGCTGGAGGTTTAGAGACTTCCACTTCTACCACTGGAGTAGAGGTTGATAGACCCGAAAAACCTCTCTTACCCAGAGCTGTGGCCTTGTTTACAGCAACAGTAGATTGTTCTGCTGTGTGACGAGGCTTCATGTGTAAGTAGTAGGTGGTCTTTACTCCTTTCTCCCAAGCTGTCTCATAAATTTTCATCGTCTCATCGATATCGCGAGTCTCAAGATACATGTTGCGAGAAAGAGCTTGGTCCACCCATTTCTGTGCTCGGGCTGCCACCTCTATAAAAGCTAGAGGAGAGGTGGTAAAGGAAGTTTTATATACGGCTTTGACGTGATCTGGAATTTCCGGTATCCCAGAGATGTCACCCTGATACTCTATTATTCGTCCTTTAACCTTGTCCCAAAGATCCATGTTTTTGAGATCACGCACAAGATTGTGATTAATATCCAAATATTTACCGCTGATTTTATTCCTTGAGAAAACTTGAGAGAAACGGGCATCAATCCCCGGCACAGTCCCCACCACTAGTCCAATATTTGCGTTCGGCGCAACAGCCATGAGAGTGGCGTTCCTAATCCCCTTCTTAACCTTCTCGCGAAGGATGTTCCAATCCAATCCTCGATGGTGGCTTGTTTTGTCTACAGTCAGTGGTTTGCCTCTCCTCTCTTCCAAAATTTCAAGAGTGTCTATAGGCACCATGCCCTTCGACCAGCGCGAGCCCTCAAAGTTTGGATACGAACCTCTCTCACGAGCGAGATTTGCACTCTCGTCAATTGCCATATAAGAAACAAATTCAAAAATTCTGTCTGCAAAGTTGTGAGCGTGTTCCGAGTCATAAGCGAGACCCAGTCTTTCGAACACATCGGCTAGTCCCATCACGCCCAAGCCCACAGCTCGGTTGGCCTTGTCTGAACGTTCAGCCTCTGGTACTGGAAGCCGGTTGATATCAATAAGATTATCGAGTTGCCTAACAGCTAGACGCACAGACTCCTCAAGTTTCTGCCAACTGACCTCCTTCTCTCGCACATGAGCAGCTAAATTCAATGAAGCTAGGTTACAAACAGCAATGTTGTCTCTATCTTGAGGGAGACAAATCTCGGTACACAAGTTCGACATATGAATCGTTCCTGTATTGTTGTTCAATGCTCTCAAATTTATAGGATCCTTCCATGTTATCCATGGGTGAGAAGTGGTCTGCAGAGCCACAAGCATCTTCCTCCAGAGTTCCCTAGCAGGCATCTTTCTGAAGGCTCTCATTTCTCCCTTCTCGGCCTTCTCTATATATGTGTTATAGGTTTTAGAAAAAACTTTGCCGTATAGCTCATTCAAATCTTTAGTTTCTGCAGGGTCAAAAAGATACCAGTCCTCTCCAGCTTGCACTCTCTTCATGAACTCATCAGATATATAAGCGGCAGTATTGGCCGTTCTCATACGGAGGTAATCGTCGCCAGCATTATGCTTCCAATCTAGAAATTCCAAGAAATCTAGGTGCCAGTTTTCCATATAGAAGCAGAGTGCACCCTTCTTCTTTCCTCCTCTTTGGATTGCTCTGATAGCTGTGTCTATGACTTTGGCAAAAGTAGTGGGACCCGTTGAAGCACCACCAAAATTTGATTTGAGCGGTGACCCCGCAGCACGAAGTTTGGTGACAGAGGCACCGAGACCACCAGACCCTTTGGAGAGAAGCATCACGTCAGAAACAGATTTGGCGATGTGCTCCATGTCGTCATGTATTTCAAGAAGAAAACAATTCGACAACGATGAGCGCACTGTCCCTGCTCCAAGATTCGTCGAACCTCCTGCAATATATTCGTGTCTACTCATCTTGTCGTAGAATCTGATAGCCCAAGCAGTTGGATCAACTTCGTTATAAGAAAGTCCCATAGCAATACGCATGAAGATGTATTGAGGAGTCTCAAGTGGTTTTTGATCCTGATCCTTCATGCCATAACGATTCATGAGACCATCAAGACCCGAATACAAGAAAAGTTCGTCTCTTTCAAGATTCAAAGCTTTAGAGAGACGGGGCAAATCAAACTTTTCTATCATGTCGGGATGGAGTCGCCCTCCTACCACTCCCTCTTCTATAAATTTGATAAAACTTTCTCTGTGTTTGGCTTCCAACCCACTCCTATCGTCCGAGTTGTACCAACCGACCACCTTCTTATATATAGTCTTGAGCAGTAGTCTCGTACCTATCTTGTCGAAGTCAGGATCATCTTTGATATTTTGGATTGAAGCATTGATAGTGGCTTGATCCATCTCATCGGTAGTGATGCCATCATAAACAGTCAGACGAGTGTCGTTAGCAATCTGAATAACTTTCGCAATTGGGTCCGGAAGACCGTTAGTCTCGCGCTCTATGGAACGATTGATGTAATCAGCGTTCCATGGTTCTCTAGTGCCGTCTCGCTTGGTTACATGAATGACCATAATAAAAAGCTTTGTATCAATATTGTATAGAAAAAAAGGTTCTAAAAGTGTGGATAACCAACTTACTTTTCATTACAAAGATTTTGTCGCAAGTGTAAAGACTCCCCCCAAAATACGGCTCAAATTAGGCTTTAAAAAACGCTCTATCTCTTAAAATTTATTGCTCGATGAAGAGAATCTGACCGACTTTTACTCCTGTCGTGTCGGAAAATCCAGAGGGTATCTCGAGCACATATTTTATCTCTTTCGGGGGGTAGAAAATTTGAGGATAACTCTCTTTAGTGACCCCCTTACTTATACCTACAACCCGTTTTGCCTCATCAATCCAGACCAAATCTAAATCAAAATTCATATCCTTCATCCAAAAACCGTGAATTCCTGACTGTTCAAATACAAACAGCATACCCTCGCCCACTTTCAACCCCTTTCGTCCCGAAAGGCCTTGCTCTCGCTCTTTTGCTGTGCCAGCAATCTCTACTTTCAATAAAGTCTCACCAATTTTGATTGGAGTCTGATAACTACAATGACAAGCCTTTGGCAAAAACTTAAAAGAAGCTACTAAAACAATAGTGACAACAATTAAAATTAGAATTTTCCACTTCATTTGAATAAGTATAACAAAAACTCCCTTGCGGGAGTTTTTGTGTGAACATTGGTCGAAACCAATATTACATCGGGCGGCGATTCATCCCTGGAGCACGAGGTTCCAAAGGACGAGCCACGTTTACCGTGAGCTTGCGACCTTCAAAATCTACTCCGTTCCACATGTTGATTGCGGCATTACCCTCATCTTCTGTGGTCATCTCGACGAAACCGAATCCCTTGGATCGACCAGTCATACGATCAATAATGATCGAAGCTGATGTTACGTTTCCAGCTTTGCTGAAAGCGTCCTTGAGAGCCTGTTCAGTCGTGGTATAAGGAATACCTCCGACGTAAAGCTTTGTTGACATCTATTATCTTTTTACCGGCCAAATTTTTAAAACATGTAAGCGCCGGTCTATTCTCTTCGCGTTCACAGGCACTGCCCGAAACATCTAAGGAGAAACTTACACTAATAACCATTATACTCCAACCCATTATTTTTGTCAAGTCAAATTTTCTTTAGGTCTAGGCAGACAGAGTTTATGCAATATCGCTTACCCGTTTGGGTCGGACCGTCGTTAAAAACGTGCCCGAGGTGAGCCATACAATTAGCGCACTTAACCTCTGTTCTATGCATGTTGAAAGAGTTATCTTCTTCAAGAATTACATTTTTTGTATTGGCGGGATTGTCGAAGGAGGGCCACCCAGTGCCAGAATCAAACTTAGCGTCAGAAGAAAAAAGTTCTGACCCACAATTTTTGCAAACATATGTCCCCTTCTCTTTGGTGTGTAAAAAAGTTCCTGAAAATGGGGCTTCTGTGCCTCCCTCAAACATAACTTGTTTTTCCTCCTCAGATAATTTATTGGTCTCAGACATGGGGTTCCTCTGTTTTGTTTGTATTGTCAGAGATCTTGCTCTCTTCCACTAGTTCTTCCCTCCTCATTAGTTGCATAGCCCTTTTGAAATGTCTCACAACATGGTGCCCAATAAAATAGCTTGTTATAAATCCAGTAAGAGCAACCAAAATTATTATGAGCAAAACTAGGAACAAATTACTTTTAATAAAATTCTTAAGAAACGATGGTGGCTCAATATGCGAAATAGCGTCATAAACATTTCCCGCATTATCAACTGCTCTTACCACCACGTTAAAGCGCCCCAAACCGTTTATAGGGAGCTGAAATGGACTCACTGCCTCAACAAAAACGGGGGAGACGTTTGTTGGTTCATCCTCGTCTATTACTCCGACCTCATAGTGCTTAACGCCAGAAAGACTGTCGGTAGTAATAAATGAGAGAAGGACTCTTTCGATTAGAGTTGCAGACGCCATAATATAATTGATCTCCGGATTGAACTCCGCAGGAACTTTAGTATCTATCCGCATTAAAAAGTGCCCCGCATTGCCCCAAGCTCCATTTTTATTGGCTTTTATGTGAAAATACCAGAGGCCATCAGCTAAATTTTCGTAAGCGGTAGTGATATCTTCTGTAATAATTTTACTTTCTGGCACAGTTAAGGGCTTGTTGTCTAAAACGAAACTGAATCCGCTGACACCAGCATCTTTTTCCCAAGTCAGACTCGGACTGTTGTTGTTGTACCAATTACTTTGGAGCGGGTGAGTTTCTGAAAAGATCCTTACCCCCTCTGGAGGCTTAGCCAAAATACTATAATCTCCCCTACCGAGTTCTGGGTAAGCCTCTGAACCTAGACCATTATTTAAAAAAATCTTGGAGTTAGTATCTATACTAATACTAGCCCTACCGATCCTCTTCGTCTTGAAGGTAAGTGTGCCAATCAGTCCTGACCCAGTGTTAATGCCTCCGGTAACTACACCGACATAACTTGCTACTCCTTTTGAATTATCATATTTGGGTGGCTCGACCCAGACTCCAATGATCGACTCGGTCCCCGCTGGTCTTACTACCTCTAGAGCATTCTTGTCGTAGCTTATCCTTATTTCTAAGCCGTTAATACTTATACCTTTAGTGTTCAAAAGTACAGAAACATCAAAGGTTGAACCTTCAACAAAACTCCCTGTTCTCGGACTAAGAGTGATTTCAGGCTTAACCACTAACCCCGAAGCATCAACATTTATAACTTGAGCTTCGAGACTAGTGGCAAGGATATGAGTAAAGATAAAAAGTGAGAAAAGAACGCCATGAAAAAATCTCCTGGTCATAATTTTTCAATATCTTTTATTTCCTTCTGTATGAGACGCTCGGCATCATCAAGGTCCTTGATTATTTCTCTAGCTTGCTTTCTTTCTGTGGGTGTCACCTTGCTATCTAACGAACTCTCCATGTCCTCCCGAAGAATCTTGAAGGACTTGTCGACAACTTCCTCTGCCTCATGAGCTTCCTTTTTTTCGGCCTTGATCTTTTTAAAGTAGGTGTAAGTTTTGTAAATAGCTAAAATGAGTAGACCTGCGAGAAGAACGAAGGCAATCCTGGCCTCCCAACCGATATCAGAGATGATGTTGCCTACTTTGATTTTGATTTCATTCGAGGAATGGCTGTAAGCCGTATCTTTTTGTATCACTTGAGCAGAAACTTTGTACATTCCCCTCTTTAGAGTTTTGGGAACAAGCAGAACAAATTGACCATTCGCCTCAGTCTTGCCTAAGATAAAGACCTTCACCCCACTTTCAGACAAAAAGGTTAGTAAGACTTCGGCATTTGGATAACTCGAAGTTCCGGAGATAGCCTTCTCTCCATATTTGGAAGTCATCATTATCTCTGGCGACTTTAGGGTGGGCGGACTCGTTGGTTCGGACTTTAACTCTTCTGCTTCCTCTACTACAGGCTTGGTGTTTTCGTTAATAGTGAAGTTAGCTCCAAAAGTTCCTTGGGTAACATTCGTTCCCAGTCCATCATTGGCTAGTACTTGCCCAGAGACAAAATTGATTTTGCCCGAACCAACTTTAATGGCTCTAAGATATATAGTGACAACAGTGCCGGTGTTTCCTTGAAAACCACCCAGAGTTACTCCTTCAAACTTTACAACTCCGGTTGAGTTTGAGTAAAAGGGTTCGCTAACCCAAAAGTTTAAGGCCGAACCAGCCTTAGAGACTGACTCAATAGAAAAAATAGAGGTGGGAATATTTAACTCACTAGAGATAGCATTGATTGACTCCCCGCCCGAAACTAGAACTCTCACCGGCACCCTATCTCCCACTTCAAAGGTACCGTTCGAAGGAGTAACGGAGAGAGTGGCTCCGCTCACAAAAATTGGAGCGAGGAAAAATACGAAAACTAAGACTGTCTTCGACATAGTCTGATTAAGAATACGCATGATACTAAGAGTATTATAACAATAAACGACAGCATAAATTTCCTATTTGGCAGAGGGGTAGAAGATACTCTGTAATTACCCTCATGGTCCAAAGCTCTCACGTATAACTTTTTTAACCTCAAGCTATCGTTAAATGGTAGTGGGCTCTCTGCTTGTTTCCAATCTGTGACTCTTGGAGCAAAAAACCACTTTTCGGCCATTTCGTAGCGTAAGACTCCAGAACCTTTGTCAGCTGTTTGAAAGACTGCCGTAAATCTTCCTTCATGCAGTTCTATCTGCTTAGTTAGAGTAATAACGAAAATTTCAGGGGCAACATCGTCTTTGACCACGATAGAATTTTCCAAGCTTAATCTAACTTTTACTTCAGTACCCTCTCCATCACTTTTTAGCGCTCGGACATTTCCAAAAGTTATTTTATTCGCGTCAGACCAAAGAAAGTCACCAGAGATAGAAAACAATGGGCGTTTACCGACAAATCCCCCAGGCGTTAGCCCGGCAAAAAATATCTCGCGCGAGCCTTCAATAACCTTCGGGGTCGTAATCCAGATCAAGATGGCCGAATCCCCAGTATAAACATCACTAACCTTCATGCCTGAAGGAAGAGTTAGACTCCCTTCTATAGCATTGATAGTCTCGCCTCCCGTATCGACCTCAATCACAGCTGAAGTCGCCCAAGCACAAGTAGGCAGAAGTAGAAGTACAAAAATTGTTGTGTAAAGATATTTCATTATCCGGTCCAGTTATAAGCCATAATCGAGAAGTCGATAAGGTCAATTTTCTTGTCGCCATTTAAGTCAACTTTTATCGGAAACCCGAGTTTCTTATACCAGTAGGCCAAAATGGAGAAGTCCACAAGATTTACCTTGCAATCAGCGTTGACATCTCCTCTCTTTGTACACTGTTTGTACTCCGCAAACACATTCTGTGTACCAACCTTGAAGGCTATGGCATTGCCAAAAGAGCTGATTTCGCCAGCCACAGCACTCTTAGATTTGGTAGTGTGGTCGCCGAAGTCGAGCGGAGTGCTGTCAAAATTATATAGATATATCCCAGCTCCATCAGATTTAGTCTTGGCAAAGATAGGTTCGCCTGAGTTAACTTGGATAGTGATTTCGCTTAATCCTGCGCTTTGACCGAAGATGGCTAAGTTGTCTCCCTTCTTCACTTCTGATTTGTCTAGGGCGATAGTTGGTGCAATATATATTCCGCCAATATTGGTTGTAGCGTTACTCACGACACTTACAGGGAAGGTGAGTAAACTCGAGCGATTACCGTTGTTGTCCTCACTATAGACTGAGAAGAAGTAGTTGCCACCAGCAATATTTTGGAGAGAAGCTTGAAAGTTGGCTAGGGAGTCTGCCACGGTAGTAACTACTATTTGAGCATCCTTTAGTATAGTGATAGTACTCTTTGGGTAAGCCCTACCTGAGTAGTTTACTATTGCCGATCCAGTTTGTTGTCCCCCCCCACCCCCGCCACCACCTCCCCCGCCTCC
>CAYHKS010000024.1:0-8580 GCA_964357345.1 uncultured Candidatus Saccharibacteria bacterium
CTTCAGCAGAGTACGAGGAAGTAAAGGCTCTAGGAGGCTTATTTGTGCTTGGTACTGAGAGACATGACGCCCGCCGTATTGATAATCAGCTGAGAGGTCGTTCTGGGCGTCAGGGAGACCCTGGGGGGACGCAGTTCTTTGTCTCTCTTGAAGATAGTCTGATGCGTATTTTTGCTACGGATACGATAAAGAGTATGATGGGAAAGCTAAATATTCCGGAGGATGAACCAATTGAAAACAAGCTTATAACCAATGCCCTGGAAAAGGCTCAAGAAAAAATAGAAGGATTTAACTTTGATGCTAGAAAACACGTGCTCGAGTTTGATGATGTTTTGAATCACCAGCGTAGTGTTATATATAAACGTCGTCGGAGTGTTTTGATTGGTGGCAGAGAAGAGGTCGATAGTTATTTTAGTGAAGCTTCAGAACTTTTGGATGAAAAGCTTCAAGAGAAATTTTTGCTAAAGATTAAAGAACTTGAAAGTAAACCGGAGGCACTTGAGATAATGAGGAGGGTTATTTTGCAAACCATCGATACTTTCTGGGTGGGCCATCTTGAAACTATGGAGCATTTACGCTCGAGCGTAAACTTACGCGCTTACGGTCAAAGAGATCCACTTGTAGAATATAAAAAGGAGGGGCTGAATTACTTCAAAGACATGGAGATCTCGATTGCAAGACAGATTGCAGAATTTTTTGTCGCCCTAGATCCTAATGTGACTTTCAACGCTCCCAGCACCACCACAGAGAAAGCAGCAATGGCACTAGCTGATGTACGAGCTACTCCAGCCTCACCAGATGAAAAAAAGGTTGGCAGGAATGACCCCTGTTGGTGTGGCTCCGGAAAGAAATTTAAAAAGTGTCATGGCGCAAATTCTTGATATAATATCTAAATGAACAAGAAAATAATCTGGGGAGTAGGTGCGGTAGTGGTGATAGGGCTCGTTGTCTGGCTTATGATGACTCCTGGGAAGCCCGGGAAACTTGATACCTTCGCCACCTGTCTTAAAGATAGTGGAACAAAGTTTTATGGGGCCTTTTGGTGCGTACATTGTCAGAAACAAAAAGCTATGTTTGGAAAATCGGCCGGGCTTCTCCCATATATAGAATGCTCAACTCCGAACTCTAAAGGAACCCTCCAAGTTTGCAAAGATGCAAAGATAGAAGGATATCCGACATGGATACTTGCTGATGGTACGCGACTTCCTAATGAAGGTACGGCAGGAGTATCTCTTGAAACATTAGCTGAAAAGACCTCGTGCGTTTTGCCTTCAGTTTAATGTCTGAACTATTTTCCAATTCTGTGCCGTTACTTGTGCTAATTTCGCATTTTGTGTTTGCACTGATTTTTTTAGCCTTAGTTTTTAAAAAAGGATGGGGGAGATTGATTTCAACATGGTTGGGGAAGAATGCGGTTAAATTGGGGTTCCTTATCTCTTTGATAGCCGTTGTTGGTAGTCTATTTTATTCGAATATAATTGGTTTTCCCCCTTGTGATCTTTGTTGGTGGCAGAGAATATTTCTTTATCCTATACCAATAATTTTTGGTGTAGCCTTATTTAAAAAGAACTCCTCATCCTTTCTCTTCGTCACTCCCCTTGCTTTGTTAGCGTCAGTGGTTGCTCTTTATCAATCTTATGTAAATTTGGGTGGAACCTCTATTTTGCCATGCACCGCTGTCGGTGCGGCCTGCTCAAGAGTGTATGTGATGGCATTTGGTTATATAACTATACCAATGATGTCTCTCACCATCGCTCTCTATATTATTCTTCTGGCCTGGGCTAAAAAAACTTATGACAACAATAGTAACTCACGATAGTCGTTTTCACACGGATGATGTATTTGCTGTTGCGGTCCTGCTCCAACTTCTTGGAGAGGCTAAGGTAGTGAGAAGCCGTGATCCCAAGATTCATGCTACTGCTGATTACTTAGTTGATACTGGGATGCAATATAATCCGTCGCGCAATTTTTTTGATCATCATCAGCCCGGAGGGGCAGGAGTGAGGGAGAACGGAATCCCCTATGCTTCTTTTGGACTAGTCTGGAAGGAATTTGGTGAAAAACTTGCGGGGGGTAAAGATGAAGCGGAAATTATTGACAGAGAGCTAGTGCAACCCATCGATGCTCATGACAATGGGTTACCAATTGCTGAATATAAATTTCCCGGAGTTAGAGATTACGCGATTGGCGATTTTTTTGCTTCCTTTGTAACTTCTCGTGACCAGGAACACCTGAACGAAGTATTCAACCATGTTGTTGGTATCGCTAAAGATTTACTTGTTCGAGAAATTGCTCTTGCTAAAAAAACAGTGGTTAGTAAAAAAAAGATATTAGATTTATACAATTCAGCTCCGGATAAACAAATAATAATTTTGTCTGAAGATCTAAATGGTTGGAGAGAAACACTTGGTCAAACTAAAGAGGCTGTATATGCCGTTTATCTCCGTCCTGATGGCCACTGGAGTTTAGCCTGTGTTCCAGCCTCATCGACAGTCTTCGGAATAGCGAGGAAAAGCTTACCGTTGGCTTGGGGAGGAAAGACTGGAGAAGAGTTGCAGAAAGTGACTGGGGTTCCTGATGCCCTGTTTGCTCATAGGGGGTTATTTATGGCCTCAGCCAAGACAAAGGAAGGGGTGGTTGCTCTCGCAAAATTAGCGTTACAAGCCTAGATTAAGGTAGAGTAGAGCCATGTTCATAGACGAAGCTAGGCTTCATTTGAAGGCTGGGCGAGGTGGTGACGGAGTGATTCGTTGGCGCCACGAAAAAGGGATAGATAAAGGGGGTCCAGCTGGAGGCAATGGTGGGAGTGGAGGCTCTGTATATGCAGAGGCTATTCGAGATATCGGGGTTCTAGCATCTTACCGAGATGTAAAAGTTTTTGAGGCAGAAGATGGAGAAGATGGACAAAAGCACAATAAGCAGGGACCTTCTGGCAAAGATTTTATAATTAAACTTCCAGTTGGTTCAGTTATCACGAATCTTTCAAGTGGGCATATTTTTGAATTAACCAAAGATGGAGAGAAAATAAAACTTCTAAACGGAGGAAGAGGAGGCTTGGGTAATGCCTTCTTCAAATCTTCAATCAATAGGAGTCCAAAACAGACGACTCCGGGCGATGTTGGGGAGGAAGCTGATTTTAATATTGAGCTTGAACTTATTGTAGATTTTGGAATTATTGGATTTCCCAATGCTGGCAAGTCCAGTTTGTTGAATACCTTAACAAGAGCCAAGTCTAAAGTGGGGGCTTTCCCATTTACGACACTAGAACCATATCTTGGTGATATGCACGGCATAATTCTTGGTGATATCCCCGGTCTTATAGAAGGGGCTGCAACAGGTAAAGGGTTGGGGCACAAATTTTTGAGACATATCAAACGTACCAAAGGGTTACTCCACGCTGTTTCTTGTGAGGAGACTGACCCTATCTCTGCTTATGAAATTGTTCGTAAAGAACTTCTGCTTTACAATAAAGATATAATCAAAAAGCCAGAGATCGTACTCTTGACCAAGGTAGACCTTGTTTCTGACGAAGTAATGCAAGAGAAACTTCAGATGCTAAAACAAAAGAACAAGATTGTTATCCCGGTATCAATACTAGATGACAAGTTACTGAAGATCTTGTCCGATTTCTTGAGTAAACAAATATGAGCGAGTACATTCCAACTATCGGACTCGAAATACATGCAGAACTTCTCACAAAGACCAAAATGTTCTGCAATTCAAAGAATGACACGGAGGAAAAGCGTCCTAATGTGAACATCTGTCCTGTGTGTATGGGGCACCCCGGCACCCTTCCGGTTATTAATAAGGAGGCGGTTAGGCAAGTCCTTCGTGTGGGAGTCGCCCTCGGAGGGAAACTAGCAAGTTATACAGAATTTGATAGAAAAAACTATTTTTATCCGGATATACCGAAAGGCTATCAGATAAGCCAATACAAGCACCCCTTGGTTAGTGGGGGAGAGCTAGCTCTAGTTAAATTAACCAGAATTCATCTTGAGGAAGACACAGCAAGGTCTACCCACGATAAAGGAGATGACAGCTTGATTGATTTTAATAGAGCGGGAGTACCCCTAATGGAATTGGTAACAGAGCCAGTTATACATGATGCGGAAACAGCAGCAAACTTTGCCAAAGAGCTTCAGCTCCTTCTTTGGTACCTTAAATCAAGTGCAGCTAACATGGAAAAAGGGGAAATGAGGGTTGAAGCCAATATTTCAGTAAGTAGTAAGAAAAACGAATTTGGCACAAAGGTTGAAGTCAAAAATCTAAATTCCTTCAAGGCAGTTGAAAAAGCCATTCGTTACGAAGTGGAAAGACAAACAGACATGTTAGAGAGGGGAGAGCGTGTAGTGCAAGAAACAAGAGGTTGGGATGAAAACAAGGAGGTAACCTTTTCTCAAAGAGTCAAAGAAGAGTCGCATGACTACAGATATTTTCCTGATCCAGATCTACCTAAACTCTCTATATCTGAAATTGATGAGTTTGATCCTGAAAAACTTAAAAAAACACTTCCGGAATTACCATGGGAGAAGAGGGAAAGATATGTAAAGAAACTCGGCTTAGCAAAGGAGACTGCGGAGCTTTACACAAGGGACATGGTGAGAAGTCAAGCTATAGACGAAATAGCAAAATTAACGTCCAATTATGAAGAGTTAAAACTAGCATCTAACTACATTGCTACAGATTTTGCGACATCCCAAATTGCTCCGGAAAGTGTCATAGAAATAATGAGGATGATTATTGAGGAAACCATTTCCTCCACTAGTGCAAAAATAATTTTAAAAGAACTTGAGAATAAAAACGGTAACCCTCGAGAAATTGCAAAACAGAAACAATTAATTCAAAAAAGTAATATAAAAGAGTTAGAGGTTATTACAAAAAAAATAATCGACGAAAATAGTAAAGCTGTTAACGAATATAGATCTGGGAAATTATCATCACTACAGTTTTTAATTGGTCAGGCAATGAAGGAAAGTAGGGGAGGAGCAAATCCAAAAATATTAAAGGAAATCTTCGAGAAGTTTCTTCGCTAGTTATTCGTCTAAATGTTTTATCAGTAACTTTTTAATACGTTTTTCGGCGTTCGATTTATTGGTTCCCCCTTCGATGTCGTCAATCACCCTTTCAAGCGCTGAATGCGTATAAACCCGGTAATTGTTCATAGGGTGCCTACGAGCAGGAAACTTGCCTGACTTATCCCAATTCCTCAAAGTTAGAGGAGTTACCCCTAAAATCTCGGCAGCCTCCTTTATTGAAAAATATATTTCTTTCATGAATGCTAGATAAACATTAATAACTCTATATATACTAGCACAATTTGAAATATCTATTTTATATATCTATTTAAGTGTTGATAAGTGTTTTATATCTATGATTTTTTTTGTAGAAATACCTACTTGACCTCTGAATAATTAATTTGTGGTGTTGGGAATGAATTCTGCTTTGTGATGAAGCCTTATTGTCCACAGTTTCAGCAAGAAAATCTATAGGTTTTCCCGTAATCGGGAACTATAATTAATTCATGGCAGTTGATCTATTTTTAGAAGGTAAAAGGTTCATCTCGGTTAAACGAGCAAGTCAAGAAACTGGTTATTCACAAGACTATATTGGACAATTGTCTAGACATGGAAAAATTCCTGCAAAGTTGGTTGGAAGAGCTTGGTATGTTGATTTTGATTCGATTATTTCATATCAAAAAAGCATAACTGAAAAAGGAACAGGGAAAAGAAATTTTATTGTTAAAGAGAAAAAGGATCTTCTAAAACCAAAAGACTCTGATGCGCACTACGCCAGCCTAGCTTACAGGAGTGAACAAGCTCAGGTTCTACCTATTTTGATAAAAAAACAGGCAATTAAGCCTGAAGTTAGAAAATTAAAAGTTTTGCACTCAAAGTCAAAACTTTTAGTTTTTACATCTGTTGCAGTTGTTATGTTTGTTACTGCAAATTCGGGACTTCAATGGCTGAGTTATTTGGCCCCTCGGCAAGCCGAGATGCTAAATAACTCGGTTATATCCTCTTACGACCAAGTATTAGACAAATTTAGTGACCTTGAAAGGAGTATCTTACTTGCTTTGGCAAGTATAAATCTTGCCCAAGCTCCTGCTCCGGCAAAGGAGAGTCGATTAGGGATAGTGGCCTTTCCAGATTCTCCGGAAACAAGCAAAAAAATCGAAGAGGTAAAAAATGCCTTTTCGGATGAGGTGAATGTGTATTTGGATGAAGGAGGGGAATCTGGTGTTATTCGCCCTGTCTTTCGACCGGATGAAAATGCTGATGATTATGCATTTGTGCTGGTGCCAGTAAAAAACAAAAAATGAAAAGTTTCAGTGTCTTATTTATTTTAATCTTGATATTATGTTGGCCATTTTCGCTATTGGCTCAAAGTGTGATGTCTTCAAGTTTGTATGGAATGCATTCGGACAGCATCAACTTTGCTGGAACAGGAGCTAGCAGTACTTCGGCAAATTATGGAATAGAATTTACAGCAGGAGAGAATGGTTCTGGGTTAAGCAGTGGCACAACTTATGGAGCTGCACTGGGGTTCCAGTATATGTTTATCGATACAACTGTACCGACGGCTCCTACGACTCTTACAACTCAAATTATTAGTTCAAGTGAGGTTGAACTAAGTTGGGATGCTGGTAGTGATAACTACGGAATCGAGAGATACTACATCTACAGAAACAATGTAAGAATAACCGACGTTGCTTCTTTTCCTCGTGATTATAACGACACAGGGTTAACTGCTGAAACTACCTATTTATACAATGTCTCTGCTGTTGATATAGCGGGGAACGAAAGTCTTCGTACGGCAACCAGTACAGTTACTACCCCAGCCGCTCCTGTTTCAAGTTCTTCGACTGGGACTCCGAGTGGGACTCGAAGTGTTGTTATTTCAAATTTCAACATTTCTTCGAATGATACTAATGCCTCAATCTCATTTGAGACGAATCTTCCAAGAAGAGCAGATATATATTGGGGACGTGATCTGTCATATGGTGATGGACATCTTTCGTCGGCAGGATCATCTGCAGGCCCGACGAACTTCTACTCATTTATAGCAGAGGGTTTGTCTCCACAAACTTTTTACCATATTAAAATTGTATTAACAGATGACTACGGGAACGCACGAACTTATGAAAATATTTCTTTCCGCACTTTGGCTGTGGCTTTGTCGCAGTCTCCATCAAACGTAAGTAGCTTCCGAGCGATAGCTGGACAATCAACCATAGAACTTTCGTGGAAATTACCTTACGACAAAAGAGTGATAGGAGTGAAGATTGTTCGCTCGAAGGAATCTTACCCATCAAATTCTACAGATGGTGAGATGATTTTTGAGAATAGAGATAGTTCAGGTGTTGAAAGTTTTTCCGATAAGGCGGTTGTAGTTGGCACGGAGTACTACTATGCCATCTTCACGGAAGACCTTGCCGGTAACCTGTCGTCTGGGGTTCTAGCACAGTCAAAAATACTTCTGCCGGGAGAGATTGAGCCAATAAATCTTTTAGATAAGTTGCTTCCTGCTGGAAATGTTGACCCCAAAATTGAAAGCCTTACTATTAAAGACTTTTTGTTTATTCAATCTGGAGACAGTGTAGATGTTCTAAATGACAGCGTAGTTATAAGGGGAGATAAGAATTTAACTGTAGCTCTTAAGTATTACCGAGTTCCTCCTGTGTTGAAGACTATTGCTGTTAGCCTCTTGATTCAGGGAAACAATCCAGAACGTTTTACCTTTATCCTGCGTCCTAATAGAGACAAGACTCGCTACGAAGCGACTATTGGTGGGCTTGGAAACCCAAAGAATTACGGACTGCGAATAGATGTTATTGATTTTAAAAATCAGGGGTTGAAAACTTTGCGAGGAGTGCTCAAGGTTGAAGGACCCATTGCGGTACCAACAGGATTTCCGAGTAAGGCAGTCAAACTTTTGAGCTTGAGTGTGTTGGGAGTCCTCATACTAGTGTTTGTTGTTTATATAATTCGTCGTTCAAGAAAAAAACTTCCGTTAATTGACACTACCAGAGTAATTATGAGCGAAGCACAATGACATATATAAGGAATACATTTATATATGTATTTTTCCTCCTCACTCTCTTTGGTGTTGCGCCACGATTTGCTCAAGCGGTTATAAATCCGATGATAAATTATCAAGGTCGTTTGACAAACTCTTCTGGAATTTCAGTGTCGAACGGGAGTTACAATATGCGGTTCAAACTTTACACTGCTCTCTCTGGTGGTTCACCTATTTTTACTGAAACTTTGACAGGAACAGATCGGGCTGTAGTCTCAAGCGGACTTTTTACAGTCATGATAGGTTCGACAACGGCTTTAACCTCTGTTGACTTTAGCCAGACACTTTACCTCGGAGTTGAAATTGGTGGTACTGATCCAACCACGCCTGTATGGGATGGAGAAATGTCTCCGAGGAAAATAATCGGAGCTGTACCTGCAGCATTTGTTGCCAAAAACCTTGATGGTGGAAATGCAACTACGACCACTCTTATGGTGACATCCTCTTCTACTCTTCAAAACTTCACAGCTATTAACTCCACCACCACTAGTGCCACCTCAACGA
>CAYHKS010000025.1:0-8395 GCA_964357345.1 uncultured Candidatus Saccharibacteria bacterium
TATATGAGGCTCAAGAGAAAGTGCTTTTTGAAGGACTTCAGGCTCAAGCTGGTGGGAAGTTAACTGATGTGTGGATAACCAAAAATAATGACTGGTTGCGGGCTCGTGGCTATAGAAACATCGAGGTGGGAGGGGGTACGCGCCGACGACTTATTCGGTATCAGGAAGCCATTGATAAAAAAATAGACCCGTTTATTTTGGGATCAATTGTGCTTAAAGGTATGGAACCCTTGGGACTCTTGGACGCGCAACAGAAGGATGCGAGAGAAGAGAAAGCGAGGCTGGAAGAGGAGGCAAGGAGAAGGCAGGAGGAAGAGCAAAAGCAGCAGCGACAAATAGATTCGGAACCCGGAGATTGGGAGAATGCAAGGGAAATAAATTGGCAGAGGGAAATTGTTCTTCCGGCTGAGCAAATGCGAAGAGCGAGGATAATGCTAGATGAGATTGAAGTGGTTGGGTTGCCAGGCGAGCAATCTGCCCAAAGAAATAGGTTTAATTTGTTAAAAGCTGCAGCCTATTCTGAGACTTTGCGGATGGATTCAGAAGTTGCTAGAGAAGTTAGAGCCCGTCTTCAGTTATTTGAAACTGAGAAAATACTTGGAAACGCGAGTTCTTTTGATGAATGGCAGGGTGGTATAAAAGCAGCCACAAATGACGAAAGAGGCCTTCGTGGGGTAACTGATGAGATATTCAAGACCTTGCTCCCAGTACTTGAGGGCAGGAGACATGTGGACCCAAATCGTTCGAGGGCGATGGAAGGGCTTGATGTTGAGCGTGGTTGGAACATTCTTCAAGATGCAAACCATGACTATATTGATATGGTCATGGAAGTGAATGAACAAGCAATTGGTGATTTGAGGACAGTGGATAGCAGGCCGATTACTGGGGGGGAGGAGGCACAGTTGCGCAAGATTTTAGGTAAAGTCAATTGGGATCCAGATAATATAATGAATGCTGGGGCAGACGTAGACCCATTAAAGGGAGAGGAGGTTTTGAAGCCTAAAGAGCGAGAATTTGTTTTGAGACTATTGGGAGTGGAAGGTGTACGTAGATTTTATGACATTAGTGATATGGTGCCTAAACGAGGGGCAAAGGTTGAGGTGGGGGTTTTTTATTCTAAGGATGGTAACGATGAAAGAAAAAGGGCTGTCAGGAGATTGCTTATTAAAAAAATGAAATTAGAGAGTGTGTCTGATGTTGATGGCGTTGTTTTGGATGAGAAGAGCGCGAAGAAATCTTTAGAGTTGGCCGAAAAACTGGCATTAGTAACAGGTGAGGTGGCTATTTCTGATCGGGATGCTGGGGCTGCTGGGGACTTGGCTAAAGTCTATAATACTGCAGGTTGGCGTATATCGAAGGAGAGTACTGGTCCAGTGAGAACAAGAGATAAAGTTGAAAGCGTTGGCACTAGTTATCTAAGGCACTTGGTGAAGGATGGAGAGAAGGTGGATAACAAGGGTAAATTGTATATTGGGCAAATTGATATTGGCAAGGCGAGCCGGTTTGGATGGAAGGATTGGGGTGGGCGGATTGGAAAGTATAAAGAAGCTCTTGAATTATTGACGATGGATAGGGTACCCCCTCCTGATAAAATTGACACTATAGAACTGAGAAGGATTGCTGGTATTTTGGACTCAATTGATAGGCCAAGTCCCAAGACGGGATTAGGGAAGAGGGAGCTGCGTAAATGGTATATATGGGGCTTAATGGAGAAGGCTTCCGGTGATGATAATTGGTATCGGGTTAATAAAGAGGAAAAAGTGAAGCCGATTGCAAAGGTTTGGAAGATCGTGACTGGCGGCGGTTATTTTATGTGGTTTGGTACTAAGGGTTGGCTTTTCCCTGGTGGGACTGGAGAGGGTGCAAAGAGGTTTTTGAGTCGAAAAGAATGGAGGGAGATGGAAACAGAGTTTCGCTGGAGAGGTTTTTTCAACGGAAGAAGGAGGCGCGCTGTATATGATCCTGACTTGTATTAAATTAGGCCTTGGGCTTTGTTGGATTTAAATTATGTTTCTGCTTTTGTGGGTGACCTTCCTCTAGCTACTGCGTCTGTTTCCTGTTGTTTCCTAGTTCTCCAGTCTCCTGTGTTCAATCTTCTTCGTGCAGACGTGGCGAACCCGGAGGCACTTCCTCCACCTGGGTCTGTTGGTAGGAAATGGCCAAATTCTCCCTTAAGATCCCAGCCGAGGCCTTGGCCTTTCATTAAGTTTTGAACTGTTTGTGAGGCTTTAGGTGTCATAAATAAAATGACTACGCTTACTACTAAGTAAATTAAAGATACATTGAGATCGAAACCTGCGATTGTAAGAAGCGGTGGCCAGCCTTCAACTGCAATACCGGCTTGTTGGGTGGTGCCTAACTTTACTGTGTTTGGTATGCCTGGCAGATCAATGTTAAAAACAGGTATTGTATTTGAAATACTAGAAAATATTGAGGCTATGGCACCTTGTATCGTTGCATCTAAAAAAAGATGGGCGAGCATTATCATAAGACCCAGTACTGGAAAGACGGCGAGAGTTTGGACGAAATCACTTATCCACTTACCAAAACTGTAGGGTGTGCCTGGTAGGGCACCTAGGAGTGCTGCAAACGGGCTAAAGATTGTGAGAATGAGTAACCTGGCTGTCGCTGTAAAGAGCATGATTATTATTTTGAAAGCAATATATAAAAATGCTAAGAATAGGATGATGGCTAAGAGAAAAGCGAGAAAAACAAGTATTACTGTAAGAAGTGCGGCTACAAGTGGGCCTGCAGGGCCTAAAGTTGCTGACGCTGCCACTTTAACTACTATGGACATCATAATTAAAAGGAGAGCAAAGGGATAGAGGATCATGAATGATATTAACACTCCAAAGATTCCCCAGTGGGTTCCTAGCCATTTTGGTCCCAAAACTAGGTAATTGAACGTTTCAATGGGGCTGTCCCCTAGCACCACGGCAATTAGAGCGATTGCAATATACATAAAATCGACAAGCAGGCCGGCTATTGCGTATGAAAAGGTGATGAGGATGAGACTTATTACAAGATTGGGAAGAGCTGCTTGTAATGAAAGAACTGCGTTTCCTGAAACTTTGGCCCGAAGCATGATTGCGAGAGCGGTAATAATGACTACAAAAATGACAAGAGAATAGGCGATGTCTCGTGAGTGAACCCAGAGATTTTGAACAGGTGTGAGAGAACTGGTATAGCCGAAGCCTGCAGATTGCGCGTATGTATTGGGCGTGAAAGTGAGTTTTTTAAGATCATTTTTAATTGTTGTGATTCCAGAGAGAGGCCTGTCTTTGAACAATTCTTTGGCGAGTGTGGTATCAGGTGGGGAATCGGATTTGCCCAATGTCAAGGCTGCTCCGACAGGGCCACTAGCAAATATGGATGCACATTCGCTAGTTGCGGTGCTATCACCGATAAATTGGAGAATGCAGATGGTAGAATCCGTGCCGAAAAGTGCTGTGGGGATCCAAGTGATAAGGGCGTTTATAATCCAGTTTACTTGGGCTGCCGTATAACGTTCTCCAAAGATTTCAGTCTGATTGGTGTCATCGTGGACTTTTGTGTACCATTGGCCAAGACCTTGGAAATACCATGGGCCCTGATCTAAGAGTTGAGCGTTAGCGCTGGGCGCAAAAAATGAGGCTGTGAGCAAAATTAAGAATGAAAGTGTTATAGAAGCAAAGAGCAGTTTTCTAAAAAAATGTTTCATGTTTGCAGTGTTACTTATAATGGTAGCATGATCGTGCCGTCAAAGAAATATCTTATTAGTCGTTGCAATAAAAGTGTGTGGAGTCGTCGATTGGACGTAGGGCACATTGGATATCTTCGAGAAAATGTTCATATATGCTTCCTAGGTATGGGAAGTACATTTTTGCATCAGTCCCCATTGTTCTTAAAGGGGGAGAGCCCGCCAGAGTTTCGCCACTTACGAAGTCTGCGTCTTTGACATCTATATTTTTTGAATAGTAATCGATATCTGTAAAGCCTGGAATGTTTTTAAGTTTTGTTATTGGGGCACTTATTGATGTGAAACTGGGATAAAAAATGCGCATTATACCGAAGTTGCCTGCTACTAGGTGCTTCCAGACTCTGTCGACAAGCGGGGTGCCAACCGGGACTTCTGTGGCTGTGAGGGCTGTGAATTCACAAGGAGTACCATCGACGTCTTTGCAATTCTTTCTTGGGAATCCGAGCAGATCGTCACCTTCTGGGTCATATTCGGTGGCGCAATAGAGAGTCTCTTGCGGGTCTGGGGTTTTGACACAAGGAATTGGAGGAGGCATTGGTGATTTTAGCCATGGTGGAAGATTATTTCGATCAATTGCCTCGCCATAGAGTCCTAGGCCCCCGCAAGCAGAGTCAGATATAACTTGGGTTGGAGGTAAGGTGTGGTTTTCAACACATTTGTACTCTAGTATGTATGATTTGCATTGATATGGATGGGAGTTAATGAATGTTTCTGGGTCTGTTATGCTGCAATTTGGGATTGTGAATGGGGCTACTTTTACTCCATAAGGCACTAGGTAAGGGCTTGTATATATGGTTTCATCGGCAGCTATTAGGTACGAGTCACCTGGTAGATAGGGAAAATTATATAACACACCACGCTGGTTTTGTTCACAAGCTTGTGGTGAGCTTTCACATGTATATTTAATATTTGGTATAGTATTGATGTTAAGAAATTCACAAAGAGTGGGCTGTGTGAGGACCTTGTCTCTGCAGTTGTTGAAACAAGCTTCGTTGATTGTTTCTTCGAAGATACATTGATATTGAGCGGCATATTCCAGGACTCCTGTGATTGCGTGTTCCGTGGGGTTTTCAAAGGGGTCGTTCGTGGTTGCAGGGGAGGCCTCTCTGTCTCGGAACTTCATGGTTTGATCGTCGCCGTCGTCAACACCACTCATTGTGTTGTTATTGATTTTGTCGCCGAATTCGCCATAGAGATCATCGCCAAAAGGAATATTTGGAATCAGGGCATTGGTTCCAGTCTCATCATATTTTATTTGTCTAACTGATTCTGGGATTAGGCATCTTTGGCCAATGAAAGGTTCCTCTATGTTGCCTTCTAAAAGGCTACCAAGCTTTTCTTTGGGGACATATGTAGATTGGAGGATTTCTGCTAAACCAGCTTCATCCACTACTACTGAAGCGGACTCTTTTGGAGAAATGAGGTTATCTTCTCCTGCTACTGCCACCATGTGCGGGAAATATAGAACATCTGAAGCTCGTTCATTGCTTGGAGCTGGAAGCTTGTTGAATTTTCTGTCGGTTGGAATTTGGTTGGGATTGAGTGGTGTCCACGAGATTGAGGTGATAACGCTTTCTTGACCTTCTGCCTTGACTGGCTGAATGGCGAGGTATCTTGACCTTATTTGTGAACGGGTCGTGCTCTTCGTGATTTTTCGAAGCGGCAGTGGGCCGACGCGACCTTTTCTGTCTTCTGTACTGCTATAAGGAAGGCCAGGGAACATGTCTCCCCAAATATCTTTTTTAGCTGGACTGTTGAAGCACCAGAGAATATCAAAAGGTAGGAAGAATGGTTTAAAGAGAAGACATGTGTCGCCGCGCCACTCTTTGTATTCTACAATCCAATCGGTTGTTGACTGAGTGGGGTCGGAGTATTCTACGGGCCCTTTGTGGTCTGCAAAGTTTGAGAGCATAAGCTTGCTGGTGGGGATACTTGTGCATCCAAAAGGGGTATCTAGCCCGCATTGGTTGTAGCAGGGAATTGGTATGCCAACGTTGAATTCTATGTCGTTGATATTAATATCAATCCCTAGGAAGTTAAGACCTGGACTTAATATTTCCCGGAGGAGGCCATTGTCGTCTATTCCAACTGAGCAGGCAGCAATTTGATCGTGGCGAATCCAGGCGCTGTCGTCGATACCCTTTGTACTTTCTATAGCATCGTCAATTTCTTCATTTTTTGCTACAATTTGGTTTTGTTGTGAAAGCAGTTTGTTTATTGGGCCTGAGTAGTTTATTAATTCTCGGATGCCAATGCTATCTGGATCGACTGGAAGATTGGGGTTGGGCGTTGTTTTGATGCAGGCAGGCGCGGCAGAAGCGCAGCTACTCGAGCTGCCGAATTGGCTGCAAGATGAACTGTAGCCCTCGGGACATTCTCCATTGCTTCTACAACGTGGTGATAGGCCTGATCTGGGGGGTGGCGTATCCCAATAACAATCATCGGTGCCATTTGTAATGATGGGTTGGGGTAGTTCTTCGATGTTTAGCCGATTCTCTTCTGGTCTAAAGAGTGCGCCATTTAGGTACCATGTAACATAATTATTCATTTTGAAGTTGTCATTTTGTAACCCACCTTGGCCTTCTTCATTAGGTGGTTTATCACCAAGATATCTCCGAAGATTTGCGACATCCTGAACATTACCCATAATTGGAAGAAGTGCATCTTTGAGGTCAATTACTACTTTGACGCGGCTTTTGATATTGCCGTGGCAAGTAAAACGCAGAAGGTTAAAAGTCGGGTCAATTTGTGTCTGGTCGCAACATTTTTTAATATAAATTCCTCGCTTGTCATTGAAGTCTCTCTCTGTGCATTTTGATGTGTTTTGTGGATTTACTGACCTTACAGTAACTTCAAATGTTTCTTTAGTTATTAAGTCCTGGCCACACATCATGACAAGGTCTGTTGCTCTTGGATGGCAAGGGGAGCCAGGGTAGGGGCGAAGGCTATGAAAATTGTATTCATCAGTCTCTTCGTTGCAATCAAAGTTTGCGAAATCTTCATTATCTCCTTCGAGAATCATATCCGTGAAATCGTCAACGTTTGCGTAGGTTAGTGGGGGGGTTATTGTGCCAACAGTAAGAAACATGGTAATAAGGAGGAAAAGGAGTATTTTAATCCTTTTCATTTCTGGAAAATGGAGAAGGAGGTAATAAATGTAACTCCTGTGAGGACTTCAATTGTGCCTAAAATCAAAATAGAAATAGATATAAATATGAAACCATAAACTGCCCAGGTAAACGTGTTTTTTGCTTTTTCTACTTTTCCTGGTTCGCCACCTGATGTTATGAATTCGAAACCACTAACAATGATGATTACAAAGAGAATAAGACCTGCAGCGCCCCCCGCTGCAAAAAACAAATTTTCGAAAATGAGATCAAGTTGCGAGATTTTCGCGGGAGCGTCTGTGAACCCTGATTGTGCAAGTAACACCTTTTCCATGGTTTTATTTTATGACTTTAATTTGTGGTAAGCAATCTGAAGAGGGGAATTCTGGCCAAAAAAAAAGGCCTCTCGGCCGTTTTTGCGTTTCTTGCTAACTATCCTCCTAGTGTATTAACTGCGTTTATTTGGAAGTTCAAGATGTTGATTCCGAATATTTGGTTGACCAGGTTAAGTATGGCCCAAGCTGAAAAGACAATGATAAGGCCAATGAGAGCAGCAGTGATTTGGCTTCTCGCTCCCTCTGTGCTTGTTTTGTCTCCGCCTGACATTATCCATTTGATTCCTCCTAGAATAAGCATAAAAAAGAAGATTACTCCGGCTACGGCTAAGAGGGCTATAATGGCGAACTGGATAAGAGCTTCAATAGTGAAGTTGGCTACATTTACCCCTGGAGGTACTCCTAGGTTGATGTTTGCTTGTGCTATTTGGCTTGTCATATTATTTTTATTACTGAATCTTGTGACGTAGGTATATATTAGCTAGCATTGTTTTTCTTTGTCAAGAGGGGAATTCTGAGCTAATTATTAGCTACTGCCAATGACGAGCTTTTGTAGATTTATGTTTATAATGGAAACACCGAAAGTGGTTTCTATGAATTTTGCTATTGCCCAGGTGCCTGTGAGGATGAGAAGACCGACCATGGCATTAAGGAGAGTTGACTTTGCTCGTTGGAGTTTTGATTGATCACCTTCTGAGCTGATCCACAAAACACCGCCATAGAGGAAATAGAAGATAAAGAAGGTGGCACCAACTGCGAATACGATACTAATACCTGAACGAGCGAGATTTGAAAAGAATTGTGTGCCTGAGAGATTTTGAACAGACGGATCAAGAACTGGGTTCACTATATTTTGGGTTATAAGTTTATTGTTCATTATTATTACTGGGAGAGTTTTGTAATGTAACTGGCGGGGCTAAGTATATTGAATCCAAGGATAAAACCTACGAGATCTGCTAGAAAGATTGCAGCAACGATTACTACCATACCCAGGATTCCGTATTGAATTTGTTTTCTGCCGCCCTCGACTTTTCCTTTGTCACCACTTGAGCTGATAATGGCTATTGAACCTGTAAATACTTGGATTATGAAGTAGATACCGCCAATGATTGTCAAGAGGCCTATTGTAGATTGGATTAATGAGGTAAAAATTGCAGGGGCTTGCTCAACGCCGGTTTCAAGACCAATTTTGCCAAAGCCAGTGATTGGGTCGC
>CAYHKS010000026.1:0-8341 GCA_964357345.1 uncultured Candidatus Saccharibacteria bacterium
TTGAGCTGAGACGTACTAATTGCTCGAATTCTTATTAGGAAACTTTTAAGTCACAAATGAGTTGTAAACTCTGTCCTGCTAAATGAAATCAATTTACCCTGAGCTTGTCGAAGGGTCGTTAGCTAGTAATGGAATGTTTTGAGTTGGGAAATTTGGGCCGTTACATCAACTGGCAGAGGCCTGATCTCAATCAGGAGGTTGCAGGTTCGAACCCTGCACGGCCCATGTAATTAGGGGGAGTGGTGGAACTGGCAGACACGCAGAGTTCGCAGCTCTGTGGTCACTTCTTTTCGTGAGATCGGCAATTCCACGAGCTGAAGTACCGTGTGGGTTCGAATCCCACCTCCTCGATTTAACCCAGTAGGAAGGCACGTGCTCAATGATTGAGCCGTAGTTCGCAAAGGGCTACTCCCCACGCCGGTGAGTAACAGGCCCACATAGTCGAGCTCTGATACATTTGTCCACGTGCCCTACTGGGTTCCAACAATGCTCTTTCTTGGAAGAGTAGCTCAAGAGGACTTCTTTGGCCCGAGACCAGAGGAGTCGCGAGAGTCCCCGATAGTCAGTCGGGGAGGTTGCAGGTAAAAATCCTGCCTCTTCCAACACCCTTACGGGCGAACGAAATGTTCGCCCTCAACTCAAAGCATTTCATTATAAAAATAAAAATTGAACTTTTAGTCTTGGTGGCTCAACGCGAGTGTTACACCCGTTCTCATTCCGAACACGGAAGTTAAGCCTCGTAGTGCCGATGATAGTCGAAAGGCGAAAGTAGGTAGCCGCCAGAACTAAGTGCTCAATTTTTCTAAAATACCCAGTAATCTGCCAAGGCATTGCCTTGGCAGAAATAAGAGGTTTTTGCTGCTCGTGAGTCTGTCGAAGGATTTGATATACTGACAGTATGGTAAATCAGTGGGCAGCTAGAAGAAAAGGGATAATATTTTTGATTGTTGTAGTTTGTCTTTTAATTATTATTGGCATCCCGACATATCTCTCAACAAGAAATCAACCTTCGTGTAGTAATAATCTTCAAGACGGAGACGAAAGTGGTGTAGATTGCGGAGGCTCTTGCAGACTCCTTTGTGTTCCAGAGACTCTACCTTTGATTACTCGTGGTGATGCTAGACTTCTTAAAATTGCGACGAGCACTTACGTGGCGGTTATCCCGGTAGAAAATCCAAACATCACTGGCTCGGTTAAGAGGGCGGCTTATCTTTTCAAAATATATAGTGGAGCAACTAAAATGCCCATAAAGGTGTTTGAACGTGAGACATACATCGGAGCAAACTCCTCCTTCGCTCTTTTTGAAGGACCTTTCGTTCTTGATGGTTCTGGACCGTTTAGAGCTGTTTTTGAATGGGGACCGAGTTTTGTATGGGAGAAGTCGGCGAGTGAACCTTTGCTCATAGGAGTGGAGAATCTTAATTTAATCAACACAAAAAACGCCACTCCTCGTCTTGAAGCAAGTTTAGTAAACAGGGGGCAAAAGGATTTGACCAACATTGAAGCTATAGCTCTGCTCTCTGATACAAGTAGCAATACTGTGGCAGCGGGGAAAACTTTTGTAGATAGTATTGCTGTCGGAGAGTCGGTACCCATTTCTTTCAGCTGGCCAAGTGAGTTTGGTATAGAACCGGTTTCTATACGTATACTTCCTCATGTCCTTCCAGATAAAAGTTATATTCGCTAATGTCCAAAATTGTTGACTGGCGTCTGTTTGTGCCAGCACTTCTCATTTCTCTAGCAGGGCTCACTACGATGAACTCTTTTTCGGGAGAGGGGCAGTTTTTTTCTAAGCAAGTAATCTGGCTTAGCATTGGTGTCGTAGCTTTTTTCATTGCTAGTGCGGTTGACTGGCGCTTCCTCTCTAGAACTAAGGTGTTGCTTACAATATATTTTTTATGTGTTGGCTTTTTGTTGTTACTCTTTTCTCTCGGATTTGTGGCTCATGGGGCTCAGTCATGGTTTTCTTTTGGAGGGTTTGCTGTTCAACCATCTGATCCAGCCAAGATTGCAATTATTCTTGTTTTGGCAAAATATTTTTCCCGGCGACATATTGAGATTGCAAATGTAAGACATATAATCGTATCGGGTATATACGCTCTGGCTATTGCTGTTTTGGTTTTTCTACAACCAGACTTTGGAGGTGCAGTCATAATTTTGGGTATATGGTTTGGCATGGTTTTGGTTTCTGGCATTTCTAAAAAACATCTTCTTCTGGTTTTGAGTATTGGTCTTGCCATCTCAACCATTTTTTGGCTTTTTGTTTTTCAACCATACCAAAAAGCACGCATCGCCACCTTCCTCTCTCCACTCTCCGATATTCAAGGGGCTGGTTACAATGCTTATCAATCAACCATTGCAGTTGGGAGTGGAGAGCTTTTAGGTAAGGGGATTGGGCTAGGTAGTCAGTCCAAACTTTTGTTCCTACCGGAATATCAGACAGACTTCATCTTCGCTGCTTTTGCCGAGGAATGGGGGTTTATTGGTACTCTACTTCTGCTTGCTTTGGCTTTCGCCCTTTTATTTAGGATTGTCGATAACGCTAGGCGGGCTGGGTCGAACTTTGAGACTCTTTTCGGTCTAGGGGTGGCAAGCCTATTTGGCATACACATATTAATACATGCTGGGATGAATATGGGGCTCTTACCTGTGACAGGAATCGTCTTTCCTTTTATGAGTTATGGAGGTTCTCACCTTGTAACAGAATTTTTTACTCTTGGTATTTTGTCGAGTTTTGCGCGGAGAGAGAGTCCTCGACTTATTGATAGAGGTTGAGAGTCCTCTCAACCATTTTTTGTTTGGAGAAGTTTTCTGTTATAAATTTTTTAAGATTCTCTCCTAATCTTTTTCTTTCTTCAGTATTGCTTGCGAGTTTAGTAAGCGCTTCGGCTAAAATTTTAGGATTTTCTTTCGGTATTAATATTCCGGTTTCCTCGCTCCTAATTATTTCTGGTATCCCTCCAACGTTAGTGGCTACTACTGGAAGCTCGGCTATGCCAGCTTCAAGAAGAACATACGGCAAGCCTTCGGTACGAGAGGTGAGAGTGAAAATGTCAAAAGCTTTGAGATATTTTGGGGCTTCATCTACAAACCCAAAAAAACGTACTCTCTCGTTTAAACCTAGATTCTTAGCCAGATTTTGGAGTTCTCTTTTGGCCTCACCATCACCAAAGATGGCAAAATGCACATTTTCTGGAGTTTTATTTATTGCTCTTAGGGTTATGTCTAAGCCCTTGGTGTAATGAAGTTCAGAAAATGTACCCACAAAGCTAGAACCTTCTGGTAATTTGATATCCAACTTCTCTCGCGCAGTTTCTTTACTAAGCAATTTAAATTCCCCAACTCCGTTGTTAATGATGACGAGTTTCTCTTTGATAAATGGTTTGTCTATCATGTCGAGTTTCAACTTTTCTGATACACAAATAGTTTTGTTGGACAAAAAGACTGTAAGCCAAGCAAGTTTTTGAATAATTAATTTTTGTATCCTTGGGCGCTCCTCATTGAAGGCCCAACTATGAGCGGTAAAAATAATTTTCTTTACTCCAATCAATCTTCCAGCCAAGGCTCCTGTACCACCCATTTTTGAACTGTTGATATGAAAGACATCGGGTCTTTCAACACGCAAGATTTTAAGAATTTCAAAAAAACTTTTGATTTCTTTGCCCAAGCGAATATTGCGCTCCATCTCAAGTAAACTAATTACTCTAATACCTTCTTTTTTCAATTTATCAGTCAACACTCCGCTCCCTCCACAGGCCACGGCCACATCATGGCCAAGTTTCTTAGCCTCCACAGCCAAATCGAAGACATATCTCTGGGCTCCACCAAAGTTAGATTTAGTAATCCCGAAAAGGATTTTCATGTAGTCATTATAGCTTTTTTGTGTTATAATGCACGTTACATGAAATTCCTTGGCAAAAGGGAGTCGATCACACTCCTCTTGGGAGATTTATTTTTTTTCACTGTTTCCCTGTGGCTTTCGCTTTTCTTTCGGTATCTATCGTTCCCCAATGCCAAACTGTTTTATACTCACCTTGTTCCGTTCTCTATTATTTTTCTCGTTTCGGTAATGGTTTTCTACATTGCGGGTTTATACGGGAAACACACAAGCTTTTTGCGGTCTAGATTGCCAAGCATCTTACTGAACACGCAATTTGCTAATTCTCTTATCGCAATAATTTTCTTTTACCTTGTGCCATTCTTTGGTATCACTCCAAAGATTATTCTCTTTATCTATATTGCTGTCTCGCTCGTCCTTGTGTTGTGGTGGAGAGTTTACGGCTATTTTCTACTTGGGAGTCAGAAAGTCGAGAAGGCTATTATTCTTGGAGTTGGTGAAGAAGTAGAAGAACTTCAGGAAGAAATAGGAAAAAATGATGTATATAACATTAGGCTTGTAGATAAAATTTCGGAT
Source organism: uncultured Candidatus Saccharibacteria bacterium (assembly GCA_964357345.1). Lineage (GTDB taxonomy): Bacteria > Patescibacteriota > Minisyncoccia > Phycocordibacterales > Zambryskibacteraceae > JAIFWN01. Next base: position 4,415 of record CAYHKS010000026.1, read on the forward strand.
TCTTCTGTTGTTGTTGTGGATTTTTCAAATGATCAGGTCAAGTCGATGCTACCAGATTTATATGAGGGTCTTTTTTCTGGTGTCAGTTTTATCGATTTGCACAAGATGTATGAAGATATTTTTGATCGCGTCCCTCTGTCCCTTTTAAAATACAGCTGGTTTCTTGAAAATATTTCTAATCACCCGAGAGCGGTTTACGACTCCTTGAAGCGCTTGATGGATGTTGCCTTTTCTTTTGTACTTGGAGTTATTTCTTTGCTTATTTACCCATTTGTCTTTCTGGCTATCAAACTTGATGACGGAGGGTCTGTCTTTATTACTCAAGAAAGAGTTGGGCAGGGGAACAAGTTGGTCAAGATCCACAAATTTAGAAGTATGAGTCGCAATGATGCCGGAGACTACAAAAATAATTTTGACGAGAATAAAATCACTAGAGTCGGGGGATTTTTAAGAAGGTCGCGCATAGATGAACTCCCGCAACTTTGGAATGTTTTGGTGGGGGATATCTCTCTCATCGGTCCTCGTCCAGAACTTCCAGCTCTTGCTCAGACTTACGAAAAGCAGATTCCTTATTACAACATTCGTCATATCATCAAGCCTGGTCTCTCTGGTTGGGCACAAATTTATCAAGAGAATCACCCTCACCACAAGGAAGCAGTGGACGAAACGAAGGAGAAGCTCACCTACGACCTCTATTATATTAAAGAACGCTCTCTCCTCCTCGACCTCAAAATCGCTTTACGTACTATCAAGACCCTACTTTCCAGAGTTGGAGTTTAATGTATAATCTTGCAAATAAATATGACAGAGCGTAAATACGTCATTTGGTCGATAGTCCTTATAGTCGCTTTTGGGCTTATCGCCTTTTTCTTTCTCAAACCAGGGAGCAAACCCTTTAAATTTGGACTCGATCTTGTAGGTGGGACTGAACTTGTTTATAAGGCCGATACTTCAAATGTGAGTGATGTTGGAGGGGCTATGCAGAGTTTAAAGGAGGTTATTGAAAGGAGAGTGAATGTCTTTGGAGTTTCTGAGCCATTAGTGCAAACGGAGAGTGCGGGAATCATATCTGGAAATAAGGATGAAAGATTAATTGTGGAGCTTCCGGGAGTTACCGACATGGAAGAAGCTAAAAGATTGATAGGGTTGACTCCGGTTCTAGAATTTAAATTAGCCAAAGCGGATACACAGGAAATTCTCAAGGCAAACCCAGAAGCTTCGGTTGATGAACTTTTCGATTCAACCGGACTTACGGGGAGTCTCTTGTCTAAAGCTCGCGTAAACTTCGAACAAAGCACTGGTGCAGCACTGGTTAGTCTTGATTTTAACGACGAAGGGGCTCTCCTTTTGGCCAAGATTACACGAGAACACAAAGGAGAAGTTCTCGGGATATTCCTCGATGGCCAAGTTCTTTCAACCCCAGTCATTCAAGATGAAATAGCTAACGGACAGGCCCAGATTACCGGCAACTCTACACCCGAAGAAGCTAAGGCGCTTGTGAGAGATTTAAATTATGGAGCCTTGCCAGTGCCCATTTCCTTTTTAGCAAGCAAGACCATCGGGGCCACTCTTGGTGAAGAAGCTTTAAACTCTGGAGTGCGCGCAGGAGTCATCGGATTCATTGCTCTCGCCCTCTTCTTAATCTTTTGGTATAGACTACCCGGTTTAGTGGCGACAATAGCTCTCATCTCCTACATTATTTTGTCTCTCAGCATTTTTAAATTAATCCCAGTAACGCTAACTGCTGCTGGTCTTGCTGGATTCATCCTTTCTATTGGAATGGCGGTGGATGCCAACATCCTCATTTTTGAGCGTACTAAGGAGGAGTTGAAGAAAGGCAAGAGTATCCACGAATCTCTCCACGAAGGATTTCATCGCGCATGGCTCTCAATTAGAGACTCAAACATCGCCTCTATTATCACAGCAGTTATACTCTTTTGGCTCGGCACTTCTGCTGTTAAGGGTTTTGCGCTGACACTTGGACTTGGGGTTTTAATTTCGATGTTTACCGCCATTTCTGTATCTCGTACTTTCCTCTTTTCAATCGCACGGGAAAGTAAGGGGGAGGTGGCAGAAAGTAAGTTTAAGAGATTCTTATTTAGTAATGGCTTTCATATCAAGTAATATGTTTGTAATTAAATATAGAAAGGGTTGGTTCGTTCTCTCCGCTCTACTTATTGCTCTTTCGATATTTGGCATGGTTAAGTACGGATTTAATCTCTCAATTGATTTCAAAGGTGGGAGCATAACAGAAGTGAAATATTCGGGAGAGATGATGAGTAAGGTTGAAGTGGAATCAAATATAAAAAAGTTAAATCTTGGTGGCTTCTCAGTTCGACCATCAGAGTCTGACAGGTACATTATCCGCACCAAAGAACTTTCGGTCGGGGAGAGTTCTAAACTTATTGAAATAATAGGTAATCCTAAGGTGGAAAGATCAAACACTATTGGTCCAGTGGCTGGGGGGGAACTTCAGTCAAAAGCAGTTAAGGCCATAGCTGTAGTGGTTATTATGATAGTCCTCTTCATCACCTTCGCTTTCAGAAAAGTTTCTAATCCCGTGTCTTCTTGGAAGTATGGATTGGCTACCATCATCGCTCTTGTTCACGATGTCATCATCCCCACTGGTGTCTTCGTTTTTCTTGGACACATTTCTGGAGTTGAGATTGATTTATTGTTTGTGACAGGACTCTTAGCCATTCTTGGTTACTCGGTACATGACACTATCGTGGTCTTTGACCGAGTACGTGAGAATTTGAGAATCAATCAAGACAGAAACCAGACAGAAGAATTTGATATCACGGTAGGGAAGTCCGTACAGCAGACCTTTGGACGTTCTATCAACACCTCTCTCACCATTTTCATCACTCTCCTTGCGCTTTTCCTCTTTGGCTCTAGTGCCACTCACGACTTCGCACTTCTCCTCATCGTTGGAGTAATCATTGGAACGTATTCCTCAATCTTCGTCGCCTCACCACTTCTCGTTACGTTCCAAAAACTTCAGAAGAAAGCGTGATAAGATTTTAGTGGACCCGAACCCGGAGGCGCACATGACGATGCAAAGAGCTCCCGAAAGTGAGCAATTGCTTCTGAGGCGCATGCTTTCGGAGAGAGGAATCATGGTTGGCTATTCTCAAGCGGAGGTATTTCTTGCAAGTGACGGGGCCAGACACCTTGTCATCAAGGATATCTGTCCCATGAGTGCTCGAAGAGACGAAGATCTGGCAAAAGAATTTCTCGAAAGGGTTGATCAGCAGGCGCGTATGTGAATGCGCGCTTTTTTCATGAAAAAACCCGACAAAATAAATCTATCGGGAGAGGGTATTGAAAACCGAGCAGGTGTATCCGCGTATTGCTAGTGTGAGTAGCAAAGCGAACGTTTCATTTTCCCAAGCGGATTTGATGCTCCGCTTTTTGCAACCCCGTTGACCCCGGTGGGGAGGCTGATTTCGTATCGCTGGGGACTCGAGGTTCCCCATGGGTGTAACAAGGATACGATCGAAATCAAGGTTGCTCAGCTGCCATAGCGACGGGACCTACCAGAACTTCGGATGACTGGTAGTTAGGAGGTTTTGCGTCCTTGGCGCTCACCCGTCTGGAGGAAAATGAGTATGGATCTGAGCATGTTTCCCATGGTGGTTCCGGGGCCCAAAATCCCTTCACCTGCTGTCTATTTAGACCTTATCACACTTCGCTTGACGGGGGAAGATATATGGCTATAATAGACCCCACGCTCTAACTTTTACCGACTTGGCCGAAAGGGCTGGGTAGTCTAGAGCTTGTACCTTAAAAATTGAGAACGTATTCGTTCGAATTGAATACGTGCAAGTAAATGTTTATTCAATAGGATCAGTGAGGGGTGAAGAAGAAAATATCGTTTTCTTTTTTGTTCCGTTCATTTTAATTTAGAGTTTGATCCTAGCTCAG
>CAYHKS010000027.1:0-7991 GCA_964357345.1 uncultured Candidatus Saccharibacteria bacterium
GGCCACCACAGCTTTCACTAGTAGCGGTCAACGCCCGATCGTTGGCACGTTAATAATATCTTCATATCGATGAATTTGTCAATACTACTTAGCGATTTCCACAGCTTCCTCAAAAGCAATAGATAGAAGTTTGGAAACTCCAGTAGAACCCATGGTTATCCCGTAAATAATTCCGGCTCGGGACATCGTCTCTCGGTTGTGAGTAATAAGAATTAGTTGGGAGTGTTTGGAGAGAGACTCAACCATATCTCCATACTTTCTCGAGTTAGACTCATCCAAAGCTGCATCTGTCTCATCCAAAATTATAAAAGGTGGTGGATTAACAGCCGAAATAGCAAAAAGTAAAGCGATAGAAGTGAGGGCCCTTTCTCCACCAGAGAGCATCATTAAGCCCCTTATTTTCTTCCGAGGAAGATTGACGCTTATATCCATCCCCTCTTCTACTACTTCCTCTTCCTCGCTTTCATCAAAATTATCCTCTCCTTCTTCAAGAACTGCCTCTACTCTAGATTTTTTTATCTTTGTAATTTTTAAACTGGCATCTCCTCCACCAAACATTAGGGCAAAAAGTTTACCAAATTCGGTGTTAATTTTATTTAAACCCTGTGAGAACTCCTCTGCAAGTCGAACTTCAAGATCTTTAATAAGCTCCTTCAAGGAGAGAGCAGACTTGTCTAAATCCAAAAGTTCCCGAGCCAAAAATTCATCCCGCTCCGTAACATCTTTGAATTCCTTCAAAACATCACCCGCCCCAGATATACCAGATTCCTCAAGTCTGATTTTAAGTCTCTCTACACTCCGACGCATATCCTCTCTGTTCTTTTCCTCTCCACTCAATTTAAAATTTTTGTAACTAGTAATTTCGCTACCGACTAAGATGCCGACCTCACCTAAGTTTCTTTTGAATTCCGCTTCCTCGTGGGCTAACCTCTCTTCTCGATTTTTAATATCATTCAGTTTCGAACCCAAAACTTGCTCTTCAGCCAGATTTCTAAGAACAGACTTCTCGGCTTCGTTTATTTCTCTTTCTTTCTCTGTGGCTATTGTTAGTAGTCTTTCTTGCTTTTCTTTCTCGTTCTTGAGCTCTTTAATTCTTTTTTCTGAACTGGAAACCTGTGTAGAGTCAGTTGCATGCTTCCTGTTTGTGATGAAGTCTCTAATTTTTAGAAGAATTGTTTCTAGTTCTGAAATAGCCCTGACCTCTTCGTACAACTCTTCAACTTCTTTGAGTCGCACCGTCTTTGAATCATTATCGGATGAAAGTTTACGCTCATGCTCGATTAGTCGCTCCTCGGCTCTTATCTCACCCTCAATACGGCCAATCTCACGAAGAACGGTGTCTTTCCCAATTCGAGCACTTTTCAGATTAGCTTCGTAATCAAGAACTTGTTTGGCCTCCTTTGACTCTCTTGAGAGTTTAGAGAACTTCTCCTCAACTGGTTCTCGTTCTACCCGAAGAGCTTCTTTATTTTGAAAAATATACTCCCCTTCTAACTTAAAAAATTCTTTAGCAAGACTTAGGAGTTCATTCTTAATCTCTTCAGTTTTTTCAATTTTTTCTGCCTGCTTTCTTAAAAATTTAAGATGTGGGGCAATTTCTTTCCTTAACCCTTCCACTTGGGCGATGTTTTCAAATGTTTTTTTGAGTTTTCTTTCGCTCTCGATACGCTTGTATTGATAAATTTTAAGCCCCAAAGCATCTTCTATCATCGATTTTCTCTCTTTTTCTGAAGCATTAAGAATTCTATCTGCCTCGCCCTGCGAAATTATGTGATGCCCTGAAGATCCAATGTGAGCATGTGCTAAAAGTTCTATAACATCCTTGAGTCTCGCCACGCTTCCGTTTATTAAGTACTCGTTTACTCCATCGCGATGTACAACTCTTTCAATAGTGACCTCTGGAAAGTCTATATTAAAAATTTTTTGTGTGTTGTCGAAAATTACCTTAACTGATGCCCGATTAGATTTGGCTTCGCTTCCTGCCCCATTAAAAATCAAATCTTCTCCTCTTTTTCCCCTCAAACTTTTAATAGACTGTTCTCCTAATACAAATCTAAAGGCCTCAGCAACATTACTCTTCCCCGAACCGTTAGGACCAACGATAGCCGAAATAGCAGAATTGAACTCAAGTGAGCTCTTTTTTGCAAAGGATTTGAAACCCGAGAGTTCTATGCTTTTCAAATACATTATTCATCATTATACAACGATTTTTAGCCTTAAAACAACTAAACTTGACTTTATTTATTAGTATGATAAGATGTAAATAGAGAAGATTGCTACTATTACTGTTACATCCGTTCCTGACACGAACTGAAACTGTCCCAGCCCGCATAGGGTCGAGTGAGCCTTGCTCCTCCTCTATGCGGGTTTCGTGTTTAATTGATTTTCTGAGAACTTGGAGTACTGTGGTACGAGACCCTCTTTCAAGGAGTTCCCGTGAACGTGAGAGCAGCTAGGTTCTTTTCCGGAACATGGGGATTCCTCATTGGTTCCGCCACGGTCATCATGAGCGCAATCCCATTCGTTCTCGGAAAGAAGGAATTGGCCATCATCATGTTGTGTATCGGTTTGCTGATCTTGATCTACGGTTGCATTGATCTCAAACGATCACTGACCATGGACGAGTCAGATGGAGATCTCACTGAGCCTGAAAAGTATTAGCCACCGCGCCAGAATTAGGCGCGGATTTTCTTTCTTAAATGTTATAATCATCGTAGACACTGTTCACTAAGGAGACTCTCATGAACAGATCAAATGTTTTGTTCCATGGTGGAATGACCATTTCTTTTCTTGGATTTGCGATTGTGTATGCATTTAGAGAAGCGCCACATATCTTTAAGGTTTTCGGTATAGCCATCGTCTTTATCGGACTCGTCATCTCTGGTGCTGGAGTATCCAAAACCAGATAACCCCCGCTAGCGTGCTAGCGGGGGTTCGTGTTTATTCCCAGTTCCTATTTTTTAGCGCATCCTTAGCGGCCTCTTGTTCGGCATCTTGCTTGGACTTTCCCTCCCCTGTTCCTATCTTTTCATTTCCTATGAAAACGCCGACAGAAAAGTGTTTGTCGTGATCTGGTCCAGACTCATTCAATGTCTTGTAAATTGGAGTGACTCCATCTTCCTCCTGTGCTTTGGCCTGAAAGAGACTTTTTGCATCTACCCAAGACCCATTTTCCACAATTTCGTCTGTCAGTGGTGCGAAATGAGCTAAAACAAAATCCTTAGCTTTTTCAATTCCTTGATCAACAAAAATGGCTCCAATTACTGCCTCGAGAGTATTAGCCAAAATGTATTGTCTTGCTCTACCCTCATCTTTAGATTCTCCCTTGGAAAGTAAGAGAAACTCGTTCATCCCTAGTTTTTGCGCCAAAAACGCACAAGTATCTGCGTTTACCAAAGCAGAACGAATGGAGGTCAACTCCCCCTCATCCTTGTCGGCAAATCTATTAAAAAGGTAATCAGTAGTTACTAGTTGAAGCACTGCGTCGCCCAAATATTCCAACCTTTCATTATGAGTATTACCAGGTGAGCGGTTCTCATTGATATACGAGCGATGCGTAAAGGCTTGTCTCAAAAGAGGTTTGCTATTGAAGGTTATCCCTATTTCGCTCTCGAATTTGGAAAAATCCATTTATTTTTCTATTTAGTTTGACTGGGCGAGTTTTTGCAAAGCTTTGGTAACAATGGGAAGAATATCATCATAAAAGTTGAGGTCAAGGATGTCTGCGAGCTTAAACCATCTGACATCATCTAGCCCCCCCTTTTCTTCCTTTTTCTCAAGAGTCAGCTCTTGATACGGTGCCTCTGCTAGAAAATAAGTAATCTCTCTTCTGACTTTCCCTTTCTCTGGTTGATAAGTCGAGTAAGAATTACTTCCAAGATTTTCTTTGATATCAACGGGTACCCCAATTTCTAAAGGAACTTTTCTTAAAACACAATTTTCCTCCTTTTCGCCCTCATTAAGTCTCCCCTTAGTTAGCGTCCAATGCCCAAAGACATCATGAACAAGAGCCAGATAGGTATTACCACTGTCTCTGGCATAGACCACAGCTCCAGCAAGCTTCTCTACGGGCAATTCGGAGTCTGGCACATTGCCATATTTCTTTTTTGGCTTCGGCACATCATCCTTCCCCGGCTCACCCATCTCACGATAAACTGCTCCAAGTACCCCATTCACAAATCTGCCACTTGTTTCGCCACCAAAAGACTTGGCAAGCTCTATAGCCTCGTTAATAGCCACTTTTGGTGGCACCTCTTTCCTGTCTGCAAATAAAAGTTCTGCTAAACCAATTCTTAAAATGTTCCTATCAACTATTGAAATTTTTTCGAGTGGCCAATCAGGAGCGGCCTTCTCAATTATTGTATCTAAATCCTTCTGCTTACCAACCACATTTTTCAAAAGATTATCCATGAAAGGCTTGTCCTTTGAGTCTGGAGCAAATTCTTTAGCGACTCTTTCAAATATAGACGTGATGCTCTCCGGCTTTTTTACTTGTCCTGAGCCCGTCGAAGGATCAAAGTCCCATTCGAAAAGCGTCTGTAAAACTACTGAACGCGATAAGTGTCTGCTGGACATATTAAAGAGCTGTAAATCTAGACCTTTCGGCCTCTATATGCCCCCGTTTTAGGGTGAGCGCGGTGGCGCAAATGAACAGACCCGGAAGCATCTTTGCTTAGGGCTGGGCTTTTGAGCGCATGATGCGAACGCCTATTCGCCGTATGCGACTTCGTTGATCTCATTCGTACTACCATGGGCTTAATATAACAGATTTTTGATAAATGAAAAGAGCCTCACGCGCGCTGACGCATAAGGCTCTCGTAGAGCATCCGGAGCATTTCGTTGTGAGTGCTGCCCTTCTCACTCGGAGGAATGAGGTTCTGCGCCTCATCGAGGGGGACCCAAGTGCGGCCGATGATGCGATTCTTTCGATCATGCCGAGTGAATTTGTTGTAACTGCCTCGGCAATCACTTCGCATGATCCAGAAACCGTACTTGGTATGACGTCCGAACTCCCTTTTGTAGAAAAGGTTGAGTGGAGCACTTGAGGGGATCTTCAATCCCGTCTCTTGGCGCGTCTCCCTCCGAGCTGTCTCTTCGGGAGTCTCCTTACCCTCGGCTGTTCCACCTGGTGGCCTGTAGTGCACTTCCTCCTCAGCGATATGCATGTTCGGCATCGCGCGGAGCAAAAGCACATCAGGAACGCGTCTCTCTGTCGGCTTCAAAATGAAAACGACAGAGTTGTGTGGTGCGATTGGCACGACGCCTCCTTAGGGTTCTACCATCATTATACTACACTATTTGTCTGTTTGTCAATCGTTTGATAAAAGTCCTGCGGTGGAGCTCTGTAGGGCCATATTTGAGTATTGCTTGTCGGTGTAAAAGTGTTCCATAGCCTTTGTGCTGTTGGAACTCATATTCAGGATATTTTTTAGCAAACTTAACCATTTTTCTATCCCTAACAACTTTGGCACAAATAGAGGCTAGAGAAATGATTGGAATCTTCTCATCCCCTCTTATGACTGTCAGTTGGTGCTTAAATTCTTTTGGCGCCTTGATGCCACCATCAAGAAATATTTGTGATTCTGTTTCTGAAATCTTCAAACTTTTCAAAACTCGCTTAATTCCTAATCTAATCGCATAAGCAATGCCGTGCTTGTCTATAACTTTTTCTGAAATAAGCGAGACAGCGAAATCTAATTCTTTTTTCTTTCTTCCTTCTTGTGCGAGCGCAAACCAAAGCTCTCTCTCTTCATGAGAAAGTTTTTTAGAATCTTTAATACCCTTCCAAAACTTTTTATTAAAAACCTCTGTGACTCTTACTCCACCGACTGCCACAGGTCCGGCTAGAGGTCCTCTTCCTGCTTCGTCTATACCAACGATGTGGGTCATTACCCGTTCTGCGTTCCCATATGTCTTGTATTATACTATGCCCATGAGCAAGTTCGTCCACCTCCACACACACTCGCATTACTCTCTTCTTGAAGCTCTGCCAAAAATCCCAGATCTTGTCAAACAAGCTAAAAAGAATGGGATGGAAGCCCTAGCTCTCACTGATAGTGGCAATCTATATGGAGCAATAGAATTTTATAAAGAGTGTAAGGATGAGGGCATTAAGCCAATCATTGGTATTGATGCCTATATCGCCGCTCGCACAAGAAACGACAAAGAAGCGAGAATTGATAGTGAGAGAACACGGCTCGTGCTCCTTGCCACAAACGAGGTCGGGTACAAAAATCTTTTGAAACTTGTATCTATCTCCTACCTAGAGGGCTTCTACTACAAACCTAGGATGGACAAAGAGATTTTGGAAAAATTTAATGAGGGATTAATTGCAATCTCTCCAATTATCCCGAGTGAGCCCGAGTGGTGGAAAAAGATTTTCCTGCCTGCGCAGACAGGTGACAAAGAGAGGTTTTACATTGGTATAGACAAAAATATAGAGTTAGTGAAACAAGCTGAAAGTTTGGGTCTGCCGGTGGTGGCAATGCCAGAAGTCTATTACTTGAGTCCAAGTGATAAACCTGCCTTAGAAACTGTTCGTTCCATACAATCCCATCTTGGTATTGGCGGAAGTGGCAGAGGATTTAGTGAGGAAGAGGAAGACTTTTCCTTCATTACAACAAAGGAAGCTGAAAGAAGATTTAAAAATATTCCAAACGCACTTGAGAATGTAGAGAAAATTGTGGATAGGTGTAACTTGAATTTAGAACTTGGGAAATGGGTCTTCCCAGAAATTGAAATCCCTGACAACAAAACCCCTGATGAGGCATTAAGAGAGATTGTAGAAAAGGGACTGAGCAGACGCAAACTTGAGAATACAAAAGAGGTAAGAGAAAGAATTGAATACGAATTAAAGGTTATTAAGGACAAGGGTTATCCAAAATATTTTTTAGTGGTTTCTGATCTTCTACACTTTGCACATAAAAATGGAATACTCACAAACGTCAGAGGATCTGTGGCTGGCTCTCTCGTTACCTATCTTTCTGGAATCACAAATATAAATCCACTTGAGTATAAACTTCCTTTTGAAAGATTTTTAAATCCCGATAGACCCTCCCCACCAGATATAGATATGGACTTTGCCGATGACAGGCGAGATGAGGTCATTGAGTATGCTCGACAAAAATATGGCGCAGAGCACGTAGCCCAAATAGGCACCTTCGGCACCATGATGGCGCGTGGTGCAGTACGAGATGTGACACGCGCAATGGGCTTCCCCGTTTCAACTGGAGATCAAATTGCAAAACTCATACCAATGGGGGCACAAGGCTTCCCTATGACTATTGAAAGGGCAAAGAAAGAGAATCCAGATTTCAAAAAACTCTACGACTCTAACCCAGATGCAAAAAGGATAGTGGATATGGCAGAAAAGATTGAAGGCAATGCTAGGCACATCTCTGTCCATGCTGCTGGCGTAGTTATCTCACCCACCCCGCTTACTGATTACACTGCACTCCAATTTGACACAAAGGGAGAAAAAAAAATTATCACCCAATATGATATGTACTCTATTGAGGAGGCAGGGCTCTTGAAATTTGATTTTCTTGGTATCAGAAACCTTTCTATTATTGCCGATGCCTTAGCAAGGCTCAAAAAAATTGAGGGAAAAGAAATTCACATTGAAGACATTCCGCTGGATGACAAGAAAACTTTTGAGATGCTCTCGCGAGGTGAGACTGAAGGCACCTTCCAACTTAATGGCGACGGTATGACAAGAGCTTTGATGGAGTTAAAGCCTACCTCAATCCACGATATCAACGTTATGGTGGCTCTCTACCGTCCCGGACCGATGGATAACATTTACGAATATATTGCTCGTAAACACGGCAAGAAACCTGTGAGCTTCGTACACCCAAAGATGAAGGAGTTTCTTGATACAACTTATGGCGTACTCGTTTATCAAGACGATCTCCTAATGACTGCCATTAAAGTAGCGGGGTACACATGGGGCGAGGTGGATAAATTCCGTAAAGCTGTTGGTAAAAAAATTC
>CAYHKS010000028.1:0-7526 GCA_964357345.1 uncultured Candidatus Saccharibacteria bacterium
ATAGCACTAGTTAATTTGACCCGCTAGAACCAGACTTACTTCTTAGTAAGTTTTTCAAGCTTAATAATGTCTCTCTCAATTCCCCTTAACCCCGCTTCAAAAAATGAGCTTTTGGATGTATCAATCCCAATGGATTTGAAAATATTTTCCGGGCTCATGGAGCCTCCGGCACTCAAAAATTGTTTAATCTTTTTCGCATATTCTGGATTCTTTTTCCATTCTTCGTAAAGAGCGCGACTGATAATCTGTCCGTAGGCGTACGTATAGACATAGAAAAATCGGCGAATATGTGACCAGTAGACATAGAAGAAGCCATCATCATCTGTAACCTCAACGGCATCGCCTAAATAAGATTTGAGGTGTTTGGACATGAGTTTGGCAATTTCCTCTTTAGAAACTTGGCCTTCTTTTCTAATCCTTTCGTGTAATTCTAATTCGAAATTAAAACAAGCAATTTGGCGAAAAATTGTAGATATGTCTCCAAGAATCCGCCCATGCAAAAGAGTGATGTGTTCTTTCTTAGGTAGATATTTTTCGACTTCTTCTGAGACAACCTGTTCAAAGAAAGTACTGGCAACTTCTGCGGTAGCAGTAGAATAATCCCTATATCTAGACGGTTGACCCTTGCTTAATTCTGTATGAATTGCATGACCCATCTCATGAGCTAAAGTTTCGAGAGATCTAACTGTATCCACATGATTGAGGAGTAAAAAAGTAGGTAGTTTCCCATATCCAGAGCAATAGGCTCCCCCTGTTTTCCCTTTCTTGGGATAGACATCTATCTGGCCTCTTGCGAGAAAACTATCTAGCATTTCAACATAATCCTGATCTATATTGGCTAAAGTGCTACGAAGAACAGATACTGATTTTGGAAAATTAAATTTAGTTTTAATCTCTCCTATCTTTGCTCCCCTATCGGCAAGCTTAATCTTCTTTTCTCCCAAAAGTTTGGCGTGCAACTTGTAGAATCGATGCGCAATTCTAAAATGCTTAGATACTAGAGCTACAAAAGTTTCTATTGCCTTCTCATCATTTTCGTAACCCAAGACTGTTGAGCTATAAGGATTTTTATAACCTCGTCGCTCATCCATCACTTTTTTATAGTTGTAGATAGCATTTAACTCCCCCTCTGCCACATGACTGATAGATTTTAAAACTACATTTATCTTATCCTGGACTTCCCTTCTCTGCTTTTTAGACATATCAGGCAATGCTGCCATGGCTTTAGCAATAGGAATATCCTTATTCTGGTATTCGATAACCTGTTGGTTAAGCAACTTTTCTTGTGTATCGACCCACATACCATATCCTGGCTGAGAAAGGAGGTCCCCGAGTTGTTCTTCTCCTTCAGAGAGATTGTACTTAGCGTGAGAAAAAATCTCTGAGAGCAGATACCGGTATGGCTTGAGGGCTGGATAATTTAAAAAGTCTTTTTGTTTATTAGCAGGAATTTTAGCAATTTCTAATCCAAAAAATTTAATCTTGTTACTGGCCTCAGTAAGCCTGTGACTAAGCTTGGTTGATATGGCGAAAGACTGACTATCGCTAGAATCTAAATCAGTTTTAAAGTTAAAGTATCGTGAAGGACTACGAGAGTCCATAAATTCATTTAATTTTTCTGACTCTTCAAGAGCCTTTAAAAGAGACTGTTCCGTCTTGGTGAAAGGTTTACCCCTATACTTCCTCTCAAAAGAGATACAGTAATCTTCAATGGCTCTTAAGTCCTTCTCTATTTGTAAATCTTTACTGCTTTTATATAAAAGCTTGAGATTCCAAGAAGTTCGCATTTTCATAGGAACTTAAGACTACCTTACCTTATGACTTCTTTCAAATCTTCAATTTTTACTCGTTTTTGTTCTCCTGTATCACGATCGCGAATGGTGACAGTATCCTTCAGGGCTTGGGTCTCTCCAAGAGTGTCAAAATCTATCGTTACGCAAAATGGTGTGCCAATTTCGTCTTGCCTTCTATATCTTTTACCAATATTGCCATTATCATCAAACTCTATATTCGAGAAAGTTTTCTTAAGTTCTGCATAGACCTCACGGGCTTTAGAGACAAGTTCCGGTTTGTTTTTCAAAAGCGGAAAGACGGCGGCTTTAACTGGAGCAATTTCTTTCGGTAATTTTAAATATATTCTTGCTTCCCCACCGAGCTCATCGGTGGAATAAGCAGAGAGCAAAGTAGCAAGAATAGTCCTATCAACTCCAAGCGAAGGTTCAATAACATGCGGAACCATCCTCTCTCCAGTTTCTTCATCAAGATAGTCGAGATTGTGATTTTTTAGATCGAAGTCAGTTCTATATGCAAGGCCCCAAAGCTCCCCTCTCTCATCAAAGGGGTATTCGAATACAAAATCAATAGTACGCTTGGAATAATGTGCCCTATCTTTTTCTGAAACTTCTTCCTCACTAATTTTATATATACCAAGTTCTTGGGCAAATTCGTTCATCTGTTTACGCCAGACCTCAAAACTTTCTTCCCAATTTGAAGAACGAACAAAATATTCAACTTCCATTTGCTCGAACTCTCTTTGGCGGAATATGAAATCCCTTGGAGATATTTCGTTTCTAAATGCCTTGCCAATTTGAGCAACTCCAAATGGAAGCTTCGGATGGTAGGCATCAATCGTGTTTTTGAAGTCGACGAATATTCCTTGTGCCGTCTCCGCTCGAAGATGAGTAACTGCCTTTTCCTCACCAGTACCTACCTCAACTTTGAATAACTCATTACCAAAATTTTTGACATGCCCAGATGTTTGGAGGACTTTTGGATTGCTTATGATAGAAGTGTCAGTAATAAACATATCCTCACGGTCAAACACAAAACGCTGTTTCCATAGATGCTTTATATTATCCTTAAGAATTGTCCCGTAATGGCCGTAATTCCAAAAACCGGCGAAGCCACCATAGATTTCAGAACTTGGATATATAAAGCCTCGGCGCTTGCAAAGTGATATAAGCTCTTCCATTCGTCTTACTTTACAACAACTTCGTCACCCTGAACATACCGAGGATCGCTCGTTATTCGAGTCGTGACAGCGGGATTCGTCAGCCTAATAGGCACTTGAGTAAAGGCATCCACTCCACTGAAAGTTATACTACCCAAAAGGACTGGTACTCCTCCTACTTGACCTAAGGATGGGGTGAGAAGGAGTCGCACCGACATTTCCTTAACTGGAGAGGCAAATCCCGTCCCTGCAGGAAGCACCCCAACGTCCCAAGTCACGATGCGTGTCTTGTCGTCATAAGTGACACCTGAATCCCCCGGATACACTTCCTGATTCCATTTAACATTAGGACCAAGAATAGCGGTAACCTTGGCGTTGTTCACGTCGTTCTGGGTATTTACAAGGCCGAGCGTAACAGCATAAGAAGTTTCCTTTTCGGCTTGGGGTGGAATTGGTCCAGAGTTTCCAAATGGACCACGAGAGTATAGTGAGACTGATGTGAGAGAGACTTCGGAAGCAATTTTGACTGAACGAGTTTGACTTACCTTGAGAGAAGCACTTGAGTTCTGTGGACGTCCAGTCAAAGTAATAGTCAGGTCAATTTTTTGATTAGCAATCCCTGAGGGTAAATTTTCTAAAGAGGAGAAGTTAAAGGTGACAGAACCGGAATCCCCTGGAGCTAAAATTTTTAAGCCATTGAAGTTAGATCCATTCCACACAATAGAATCACTAGATGAATTATAGAAGCCTCCCCCCTGCGATGAAACTTTCAAACGATCAAGTGCACTACCAGAGAGTTTGACCTCTATTTGAGAATTCGTTAGATTCTCGGTCAAATTATTTTTGAAATTTACCACTCCCTGGATTTGCTTACCTGCTGGAGCAACATATTCTAAGGTGGCGTCACCATTAAGTCTCACTCCAAGGTCCAGAGCTGGACGTTTTATGGCAATACTCATCACCCCAGAGGAAAGAGTAGTGTCAAAAACGGATTCGCCGGCTTTGCCGACTCCAACAAAATAACGGAATGTCCGCTCCTCGTTATCCTCTCCGGTGAGAGTGCCTTGTAAAGAAACAGTCTTCTTGTCCCCCGGAGAAAGATCCCCCAACAGCCAGACACGCTTGTCTTTATCGAAGGTCTGCGGAGTAGAACTCTTCAAGTTCCAGCCATAAGGGTAATCAGTGCGCAGAATGACGTTGTGGAGTATCTCTTCTGAGTTTGCCACAATAGAAATTGTTGCAGTGAAATCTTCTCCAGAATTGACTACCTCCGGTCGTGACACGGAAATAGTTACTGGGGCAGATCCAATTGTCAGCTCAAAAACTTTTTCTTTAGTGAAAGTTGCATTAGACCCCTTTACTCTGTAGTCAACCGACAAACGAACTTCCTTCACCTCTCCTTCCGATCCCAGAAAAACAGCTCTCTCGTTTTGGGTAATCTTACCCCCTGGAGCGAGTTCCTCTAAGACTTCCTTCGTATTACTCAACTCTTTTGTCGGATCATCGGGGTTACGTGCACCACTCGGATAAGTGATGTTTAGATTAACTCGATCGAGAGCTGCGTTATTCTTATTGGTGATTGTAACTTCGAGCTCTACCAAGTTACCAGCTCCGATACTCACTGGACCTTGTACCGAAATGTCCAGATTTTTTGTAGAGACGAAATTATCTCCCTTAAAATAAATCAGTGCTGCGGCTAGAGCAGCGCAAAGGAAAAAGAGGAGGGCCACAAAAAATATTTTCTTCATTATTGGATTATGTTCTGGTCCCCGTCTATCTCCCATAATCAATTCATCGATGTCTGGTGATTCCCACTTTTCTGGGATAGCTTCACCTTCTATTGAAGTTACTGGTTCGCGAATATCACTAGGCTCCTTATATTTAGTCCTCGAATTCAATCTATCGTTCATTCTATCGAGTTTACTTTTGTTTCTCCCTCCAAAGATGTCCCTTTCCATAAATTAATTATACCTTATCTGGTCTTAAGCTGACTTATGATAGATCACTTGAGTAAATTCCCGAATTTATCATGGAAAGAAAGTGCTTCTTTTTATTTTTTACATCTTCAAGCTGTACCGGGACTTCGCTCTTAGAGAGATAGCCGAGATGGGATAGTAGGCGGGCAACAGTAAAAATTTCCCAGTTCAAAACTTCCTCATCCCCCACGCTTCCATCAAGTAAAGATAAAAGGTTAGTTTCAAATTCATCATAAAGCTCCGCATTTTTTTCTTCACCCTTAACTAATGAGTTTAGAAGTGACACTACTCTGCCTAGAGCTTTTAACGCCTCTCTTCTGCCTCTAAGTTCAACAAAGGAATTGCGCAAAAGAGTGACAGTTGTCACTCTCCAAAAATTTTTCCCTTTTACTAGCGACACCTTAACTATCCCAAATTCAAGCAAAGAAGTTGTTAACTTTGACCCTAGTTTCCGTATCCCTCTTGCATTACCACGAATGAGCCCCAAATCTTGCGTTAGGATAGAAGCTGTTTTATCTGCCTCTTTTGTGGGGTAAAGAGCGAGAACTATGCCTTTTGTAGTATAAACATGATGAGACATTATTCAGTCAAAAATCTGGTATTGGTAGCCGAAACGATCGCTTTTTGATGCTTTTGGTAGAACTCTTTTTCACCTTCAGGAAGGTGAAGCTCCATTTCATCTCCGGGCATCAATCCTTTTTCCTTTCTCATTTCTTGAATACTTCTTATAATTTCGCGAACTCTCCCCTCCTCTTCAAGCTCTGCTGTGAGATTCGTGTCTAGATGAATTTCTTCTATCATTTTCTTGTCACCTGTAACCTGCTTTACATTAACCTCGTCTCTTATTAAGTTGGAATACTCTTTCTCCAACTCGTAATTCTTAATTCTTAATTCTTGCAGTGGTTGGCGGATTTTAATATTAGCTATCGAGCGTGCTTCGAGCCCCAGACTGACGATACGTCTTACCTCTAACATATTGTTGAGAACTTTAACTGAAGCAAATTGCCACTTCTTTCGTGGCCAATCAGCGAGGTGTACACTCTCTGGACCACCGGCAATTTTTAATTTCTGGTACAGTTCCTCGGCATAGAACGGGGCAAATGGCGCCAGAAGTTTTGCAAGTGTTTTCAAAACAAAATATAAGGTCTTTTTGGCTTCCTTATCTCCAAGTTTTAATCTGTCCCGCGATCGTCTAAGATACCAAGTAGAAAGATTGCTAATAAAATCTCTCAAGTCACGCACTGGCTCTAGGAGTTTATAGGCTTCTATGTTTTCTGTCATCCTTACAACTAGTTCTGAGAGTCTTACTAAAATCCATTTGTCTAGAATATTTTTACTCTCTGGATAATTATTGGATTCTAATTTTTTATCTCTATACAACTCATAAAAGGCTAGGACATTGTCGAGAAGATTAAAAATTCTTTTGTTTATTTCCTCTACTGTTCGTTCATCAAAATTCTTTGGTTCCCCGGGTTGGTTGACCGAGTACATCCAAAGTCTTAGGGTATCCACACCATACTTCTCAATTATGCTAAATGGTTCCACGATATTCCCAACGGATTTACTCATCTTCTTTCCATCTTTGTCTAAAATATGGCCCAAACAAATAACATTTTTGAAAGCGGCACCTCGCCCCTCAAGAACCCCGACGGCATGGAGTGTATAAAACCATCCTCTAGTTTGATCTATGGCCTCCGATATGTAATCAGCGGGATACATCTGCTTGTCCTGAGCAAGGTCGAAGGAGGCAAAGGGCATTGAGCCTGAGTCTAACCACACATCCATAACTTCTTTGGCTCGACTCATCCCCCCACCACAAGGGCACCTCATCTTTATCTCATCAATAAAAGGTTTGTGCAAATCTAGTTCAAAATTTTTGTTCCTAGGGACTTGTCGCCAGATAAATTCTTTTATTTCGCCATTTTTTACAAACTCCTTACCACGAGGTTTGCTTGCTAGTGTCTGTGGGACATTCAGAGCTTCAGCAGATGTGTACATCCCCCATATAGGCCCCTCATGGCTGACAATTAGTATGTTTTTACCCTCGTATTTGGAGTCAATTTCGGATAAAGCTGTACCTGTGCGATTTTTAATTTCTTGACGATTCTCTGCCCCCTCTGGAGCAAAGCTGAAAATTTCCTCTCGAGGTATGTCTTTAAAGTAAGTGAGATACTCATCAAGTGTTTTGCCTTCGCATATGCCAAAACCCATTTCGCAAAATCGATCATCAACAATTATTTTGTCTTTTGGATAACCGATACTGTCAGCAATAATTTCTGCTGTTTTTCTTGTACGCAAAAATGGAGAGTAGTAAATTATGTCAATTTTCTTTAGTTTATCCGCAGCCTCTAGCGCCTCCCCTCGTCCTTTTTCTGTTAAGTCATATTTGTGGTTAGTATCACCATTCAAAATATTTTTAACATTATTCTCAGATTGGCCATGACGAACAGCAAAGAATTTATTGCGATGTTTTTGTTCGATATCTGCAATTGAACTAGCCACCTTCCGCGAATTGCACTCTTGGCAAACCCAGACCGGAAGTGGTGTTCCCCAAAATCTTTCGCGAGATATGGCCCAATCCTTGACCTCTCTTAACCACT
>CAYHKS010000029.1:0-7213 GCA_964357345.1 uncultured Candidatus Saccharibacteria bacterium
GGAAGTCTCTGGGAAAATGGTGTGCTCTTTGATACCTAGCGTGTAGTTCCCCATTTCGTCGACTGCCTCACGGGAAATTCCTCGAAAGTCTTTGGTGCGAGGCAAGGCGATGTGGATGAGTCTCTCGAGGAAGTCGTACATGCGGGCCCCGCGCAAGGTTACCTGATACCCGATGATGTCCCCTTGCCGACTTTTGAAGTTGGCCACAGCCACTTTAGCTCCTCTTGGGGCGGCTTTCTGTCCTGTGATTTTGAGTAATCGGTCCTCAACGATCTTCATTTTGTTTTTGTCTTTATAAGAGCCGACACCAACAGAGACAACTGCCTTCAAAATACGAGGAGACTGCATAGCATTTTTGTAGCCAGGAATTTTTTGTGATTTTATTTTAAGATTTTCCATGTTATTTATAGTGAGCTTTGTCGAACTATTTTTTAACAGCTACATTAGATGCATCTATTGGGTAAGACCTCTCGACTGTCTGACCCTTGCCCCCTTTCTTCTTAGCTTTCTCGTGAACTTTTTTTATGTTTAATCCTTCAAGAATCACCTGATTTTTTTGAGGAAAAGCACGCAAAACTTTGGCAAACTTACCCTTCTCTTTGCCTGTGAGCACTATTACTTGATCTCCTTTTTTTACATGCATGGCTGTTTTTAAACTACTTCTGGAGCTAGAGAAATTATTTTTTGGAAACCCTTCTCTCCAATCTCTCGTGGGATAGGACCGAATACACGTCCAGCCATTGGCTCCTTCTTGGCCGTGTCTAAAATAACTACCGCGTTCTCATCAAAACGAACATACGAACCATCGGCACGTCTAAATGGGGCACGACTTCTAACCACAACCGCGTAGAGAATGTCTTTCTTTTTAACCGTCTTTCTTGGTTCAGCTTTTTGTACAGACAAAACTACGATATCACCGATTCTTGCATAGCGCTTTTTTGAAGAACCTAGTACTTTGAAAATCCTACCGATTTTGGCTCCTGAATTGTCGGCTATATCTACAATGGATCGTGGCTGTATCATTTGAGTAGGTTTTAGCTTCTAGCTTTTAGGTATTAGCTTAAAATGCTTGTCCTTTGATATTGGACGAGTTTCTTCTATCTTTACTTTTTCTCCCATAGTAGCAGTATTCCCTACATCATGAGCCTTGAACTTCTTGCTCTTTTTTATAAATTTGTGATATTTGGGATGCTTCTCGTAGTTCTCAACAAGAACAACAACGGTGTCCTTCATCGAAGTTGAGACTACTGTACCTTGGAGAACTTTTCCTTTTTTTACTTTTGTATCCATATTTTTTACAGGTAGCGCGCGACAATCTTGCTCTTAACCGGGAGTTTGGTGCCAGCCTTTCTTAGGGCCTCTCTGGCCATAACTTCTGAAATGCCATCAACCTCAAACATTATTCTTCCCGCTCTAACTGGAGCCACATAACCTTGGAGATCCCCCTTACCTTTACCAAGCTTAACTTCTGCAGGCTTTGAAGTATATGGCATGTCAGGAAAAATGCGAATCCAAAGTCTCCCCGTCTTTCCAATTGAGCGCGAGAGTACTTTTCTGGCTGCTTCTATTTGATTCGATTTTATTCGAGCTTGATCGAGTGCTTTGAGTCCAAAAGAACCGAAAGCAACTGTCACTCCCCGAGTAGCGCTACCAACCTTCAGGGGGTTTTTCCTCATGGTCTGCCACTTTCGATATTTAACTTTCTTAGGGAAAAGCATGACGGCAAAATTAATTCTTGGCTTCCTTATCAAACACTTCTCCTCTATAAATCCAAACTTTAACTCCTAGAACACCGTATGGCATAACAGCCTTTGTCTGAGCATAATCTACATCAGCACGAAAAGTTTGAAGTGGAATACGTCCAAGCTTTCTGTCCTCAACACGGCTCATGGTGGCTCCTCCTAAGCGTCCGCCGATAAAAATTCTCACTCCCTCTACATCTCGGTTAGCCATAACCTTCTCGAGCATCGATTTAATAACTCGACGGAAGGGCAAGCGCTTCTCCAATCCATCAACTACCATTTCTCCAACGATAGCAGCATTCGATTCAGGAGATTTGACCTCTTTGATATCAAGTTTGAGTTCAACACTTTGTGGAAGAAGTTTTTTTCTTTCCAAAAGTTTCTTCAATTCGGCCAAAAGTTTTTGGGAGCCATCACCCTGTCGACCAATTATCATTCCTGGTCTCGATGTGGAAACAATTACTCTAATCGCTTTTTGACTTCTTTCTATTTCTATATCGGCTACAAAATTACCCTTGAGCCTCTTTTCAAGGAAATGACGAACCGAAACATCGACCTCAAGAAACTCCTTAAATTTGCCCTTAGGAGAAAACCAGCGACTCTTCCAATCGCGGAGGATTCCTAACCTATGTGAATATGGATGGACTGTATGTGTCATAAAAATAGCTTTTAGCTTTTAGCTTTTAGCTTATCAGCTTTAGATTCAGACAGGACAATGCTTATATGGGAAGTGCGCTTTCTAATAGGGTTGGCCATTCCACGGCTACGAGGCTGTCTACGATAAAGAATGGCTCCGCCATCAACGCGAATCTCTTTGACCACCAACTTCTCAAGAGGGAGGGACAAGTTTTTGGCATTTGCAATTGCCGAAGCCAAAAGTTTTTCTAATGGTTTGCTAGCTCTCTTGGTTGTGAAAGTAAGAGTGAGAAGTGCATCCTCAACCTTCTTACCTCTCACAAGATCGGCCACTACGCGAACCTTCCTCGGAGACTGTCGGTAATCATTAAGTGTTGCGCGTGCTTCGGCCATGTTTTTATTTATAGTGAGTTTATCGAACTATTTCTTGGTTTCGGTGGAAGCCTTGGCACTCTTGGCTGCTGTAATCTCGGCTTCCTTAGCCTTAACCTCAATCTCCTTTTGCATCTTTCCTCCATGCTTGACGAATTTGCGCGTCAGAGAAAATTCTCCAAGTCTGTGCCCCACCATATCTTCTGTTACAAAGACTTCAATGTGGTCCTTACCGTTGTGGACTCCAAAAGTGAAACCGACCATTTCTGGCGCGATTTGGGAGGCTCTAGACCACGTCTTAATGACGCCGGTGTTGCCAGCCTTCTTTCCCTCTATCTTTTTCATCAAACGAGGGTCAACGTATGGTCCTTTGTAGCTACTTCGAGTCATTTGAAAATTAATCCCGCCATAGCGGGAATGTCGAAATATAGTATAGAAATCAAGGGCTTATGTCAAATTAAAAGGCCGACGTAACTACGTCGGCCCGGACCAATCACGATCCCTTATGTTGCCCTACTCGGTTTCCCGCTCTCCATCACGGAGCTCGAACTCGTTGGACTCATCGGTCTCGCCGATGCGCAGATCGGCCGGAGACTCCTTCCTCGATGGCGAGTTGGGATTGCCCCCCTCGACGATGAAGTTGCCACCGGTCGCTCCGGGGTTGCGGTACACGCGACAATCCCAGAGATACTGGAGGAGGCGACGAACATCGAGCTCCTCACGACGAGGCATCCGACGATCGTCGGCCTTGATGTGGTCCTTGTGGACACACACCAGCACCAGGCGACGCTTGATGCCCTGCGTACGCCGGATGTCGACGAGGCGGAGTGGAATGTAGCCGATCCGATCGAGATCATCGAGGATGAATCGCAGATCGATCCGTCTCCCCTGGAGGAGCATACGTCCGCTCGTCGACTGACCCGGCATCACCGGCTCGCGCTCGAACTCATCGACGGTCCTCGTCCATTTTGGAATCAGACCAGGTCCCCCGAGGTTGAGGAAAATCATCACCACGGGAGCCGACTTCACGTTCGCAGAAAGTTCCTGCGTTACCACGGTGGTCTCGCTCACTTGAATATCCTCAGATGAGGTGGGATGGAAACGAACGTCTAGGCACTGCCTATCTCTCTATATACTATCATAGTTAAATTTGATTGTCAAGTAACAAAAAGCCCCACACGAGTGCGAGACTTTTTGTCTCGCCCGTGTGGGGCGAATGAACTAGGCGGCTACCCGCTTGCCACCCTGACGCGGAGGACCGTTCCGAGAGCGACGACGCTGGCGCCGAACGGCATCCTTCGACGTCCCGTGATCGTTCTCGACCTTCGAGGTGGAACCCTTCTTGGTCGTCGCACCGACGTTAGTCGCCCGCGCAGAGCGCTTGCGAACTGGTGCCGGCTTCGACGGCGCGGGCGTGAGGACCGCCTTGATCTGCCGCTGAACGACCTCCTTCTCAGCCACCGTGATGGTGGCCATGAGAGTGAGGTACTTCTCGCGGATCTTCGTGGCCTCGACTCCGGTCACCCGGATGTCGTTCCACGCCGTGTAGGCGCGGCCGATGTTCGCGCCGTGCTTCTCGAGCACGACCGCATCCTTCTTGATCTCATCGATCAGCCCTCGCACGTCTTGGGCGGTGCTGGCCGAGGTCAGGAACTTGCGCTCCCACGTGTGGAGCGTGGTGATCATCGTCTCGGCCTGGGCGCCGATGAAGCCACAAGTCCGGCCGTCGATGGCCGAACCGGGGGTCGAGAGGATCTCGACCACCTTGGCGAGCTCTTCCCGGACCTTCAGGGCCCCGGTGAAGTTGAGGATTTCGCGGTAGACGGAGATAACCATCTCCATCCTCGCATCGAGCCGATTGAGCAACTCCTTGAAGCGCTTCACGTGGCCTCCCTTGGGTTGAACTGCAGGAAACCTATGTATGGAACCTCTTTCTCTATCCTATCATACTTCAATCCATTTGTCAAGGACTTTTATAGCACCAAAAAAGGGCTCAAAAGCCCCATTTTTGGGATCTAGGTATTATCTAGCTTAATACCAAGACTAGTTCTTTCCACTCATGTCTCCACGAAGTCGCTCTATGAAGCGAGATGCTGCCTCTTGACCACCAAGGCCAAAAGAGAGTCCGAGAGCAAGTGAGATTGCGATAACTACCCCAGTGAAGAGTGTCTGGCTAAAGGCGGCTGCGATACCAAGTTGACTTAATGCAACAAGAATACCGAAGATCCAAACAGCCCACTTAGACATAGCTCCAGCAAAGTGTGCCGAGCGGATTTCCGCTGTGCGAGCAGCCGTAACGACTACCCTTTCGGCAATATCACCAACTACTCCAGAAACCAAGAGTACCAATGCTGCCACGATTACGCGTGGAAGATAGGCTATAACTACTTGCTGGAGGAAGAGGTTAACCTGGACAAGGCCCAAAACATCGAAGGCTGCTACCAAGAAAACTACGATAACAAACCACTTTACAAGACCACCGATAAACGCGCCCGTGTCGAGGTCGATGCCTCCGCGACGCAAGAATCCTTCGAATCCTGCGCGACGCAGCGCCTCATCTACCTTCAAAGAGCGGAACACCTGCCAAATTGCCCGGCCGAGCAATGCGCCAACAAGCCATCCTAAGATGAGAATGATGATCGCGACGACAAGGTTCGGGACGAAACCGACCATCCCCATCCAGAGATTCTGGAAGGAGAGAGTCAGCACATTTCCCCAGTTGGTTAAATACATAAATCCTTATACAGTACTGTTTACTAATAAATACCCTAAAAAACACAGAGTGGGTATGAACCCATTATACATCTATTTAAAGCCCTACTTTGTCTACAAGTTTTCTGTGTGGATAATCTAGAATATCGCGGATAAGCTTGTCGTATATGCTAAGACGGTACTTAAAATCAGGAGTTTCAAAAGCGGCGTAGCGCAGTTCACGGCCTAACTCAGCCTCGAGAGCAGAAATTGCTCTAACGAGCCTACTTTCTTTGAGCTTATCGCCCACAACAAGGAGGTCCACTCTAGCCTCAGGATCTGCGTCATGTTTGAAAACACCAGAGGTTAAAATGAGCCTCATGTTGCCCGCTTTGGAAAGTCTTTTTACAATTTCCTTCTCAGTAACGGCAGAGGCTTCCATAAGAAAATGTTCTGTTGCAGAAAGATATTGATAGTCACTATTCAATACATATCCACGCGCACGTTTATGGACAAGTCCAGCTTTGTTTAGAGAAGAGAGCTCTTTTCTAACAATCTTCGGCTTAGACTGAACCTTTTCGGCTACTGTTTTGGCTGTATAAATTGACCCAGGGTTAAAGACAAAAAGACGCATAATCTTGACCTTAGCCTCTCCCCCAAATATATGAGATATCGACTTTGACATGGGCGTATTGTACACCCATACAAAAACCCCGCAATGCGGGGTTTTTGATATCTTAAATTCCTCCTTGCCCCTCGAGCAAAGCTCTCGGGACCTTCGGAAAAGTTACTTTAGAGTAACTTTTCCTCCGGCTTCCTCGATTCTTTTCTTTAGGGTGTCTGCGTCTTCCTTCTTCATATCTGCTTTTAGCATTGAAGGAGCTGCATCTACCAAGTCCTTAGCCTCTTTGAGTCCAAGAGCCAAGACTTCCTTGACTACCTTGATAACTGCAATTTTGTTGGCGCCACCATCTGTCAGTTCTACAGAGGCAGTACTCTTAGCCTCCTCAACTGGAGCTCCAGCGGCTGGACCGACTGCTACGGCTGTTGCCGAGACACCGAACTTTTCCTCAAAAGCCTTCACAAGTTCGTTTAGTTCGAGAACTGTGAGACCTTCTACCTCCTTAATAATTTTTTCTAATTTTTCTGCCATTTTATTAATTTTCAATTTTTAATTTTTTGTCTTTGCGATTTCATTTAGTGCTACTGCAAATCTCTGTATTGGGGAATTTATGATGTTAACAAACTTACCACGAAGCACTTCCATAGTTGGAATGGAAGCAATTTCTTCCATCTCTACCTTACTCATGTACTTACCTTCAAAAACTCCACCAAGAATCTTTAAAGCTTCTGGGAACTTCTTGGCAAAGTTTTTTATCCCTCTGGCTGGTGCCAAAAGATCTTCGCCCCAAGCCATAGCGAGCTCTCCAGTTAGTTCTGGCTGTTCGCCTTTGAACTTTTCTGCGTCAAGAACTCTTTTTGTCAGGGTTTTCTTTGAGACTTGGTAACTAACTCCCTCCGACTTCAGTTCTCGCCTAAGTGAGGTTGTGTCAGAAACTTTTAGCCCGTGGAAGTTCACAAAGACCAAAGATTTTGCATCCTTGATTGCCTTGCTAAGTTTCGTGATTATCTCTCCTTTTTTTTGTTTGCTGATTGCCATTTTTAATTAGCTGACAGCTTATTGCTGCTAGCTTCTAGCTTGATTTAATATCGACCGAAGGTCTCCGAATAGATTGGAATCTCGATGAGTCTTCTGGCCTAGAAGCTAGTGC
>CAYHKS010000030.1:0-6462 GCA_964357345.1 uncultured Candidatus Saccharibacteria bacterium
CGGACCTGGATCAATTGCTTAAAAGGCAACTGCTCTACCACTGAGCTATGGGGGCAAAATCAAAGAAACAATACATTAAAGCTAAAAAGCTAACAAGCCGATTAGCTGCCAGCTACTACAGGGGCAGGTCTTTGGCGTAGGCGCCGGCACCGGAAAACAGTAGAGACATAGAAATTGCTAGGACCAAAAGGTAAAAGACGATGTCGCGCTTTAGCACTGCTTCATCCTTATACTCGATATAAAAGCTTACAGCTGAGATGACTATAAAGAGAACGGCGGCTATCTGCGTGTACAAGCCAAGAAAGAGCATGACGGCTCCAGCAACTTCGACGAGTCCGAGTAATTTGAGGTTACCACTTTTCTTAATGTTTAAAATTCCTAGATCTAGGTACAAGAAGCCAAGAACAAGACGAAGAATAAATGGGGCGAACATCGAGTAAACGAGGAGCTCTGGGAATGGATTTAGCATATATTAATGTTAGCATAACCTAACATATGAAAACCCCCGTCCTTATTCTGGAAAATATTCGAAGCGTAGAGAACACTGGCTCCATTTTCCGTACCGCCGAAGGCTTGGGGGTTTCCAAGCTTTATCTTGTGGGGACAACGCCCACTCCACTAGATAGGTTTGGCAGGAAGAGAGCCGACTTTGCCAAGGTCTCACTTGGAGCAGAAGACATGATGGAGTGGGAACATTCTGAAGATATTAAAAAGATTGTAGAAGAATTAAAATCCCAAGGATTTAAAATAATTTCTCTTGAGCAACATTCCAAGGCTAAGAAGCTAGAAGCTAGAGGCCATAAGCTAGAAGCTTTTGTTTTGGTTGTGGGCAACGAAGTTGATGGAGTTTCAGAAGCAGTTCTGGATATGTCTGACGAAGTTGTTGAAATAGAAATGAAAGGGAAGAAGGAGTCTCTTAATGTCTCCGTTGCTACCGGTATTGCCCTCTTTGCACTTCTTAGTTAGTTTGAGCTTATTGTTGCAGAAAGTTTTTTGAGGAGTCTTGTTAGCTCGTCTATTTCGATTTTCAATGCTTGTATTTTTTGCTGTCTTTCTGTTTCTGTGTAAACACTCATGCGTACTTTGTCATTTGCCCAGTTTTTATTATCGTCTCGACAATAAATAGTGTAGGAATATGTTGGATACCCAGATGGAGTAATGGCAGTGTCCAAGCCCTGTGTCTCTCCTGTCCCAAGCATTAGGAAGCTTTTTGTAAAGTAGGAACCGTCACTTTGAAGTTCGGAGAGGATACACTGGCTCGCCCCAGAGACAGTCCAACCCAAGCTCACTTTTACTCCGGAGATCATCTGTGCAGGCTCGTCCGAGCCGTTTACTCTCAAATCAACACTTGGGGTGGCTGAAACAACAAATGGTAAGCACAAAGCAAAGACCGTGATGATTATTTTGGATTTCATCAGGCTATTATAGACTTTTTTCAGTTTTCTTTCCTAGAAGGATTTTGGTGATGACTCCTCCGATCTTGAATCTGCTTAAGGCAAAGATAATGACTATAGCTATGACAAGCACTATCTCAGCTGTCTTTAAGCTGTTGAAAATGGCATAAGATCCTTGCTGGGTTAAATAGACAACAATCGGGACGGAAAAGACGATGGTAATTGCGCTTAACAGATTCATGAGCATGTATTTTTTAAATGGAACTTTGTAGACGCCCGACAAGATCATTATTGGATAACCCATGCCGTGGAGAAATCTACTCCAAAAAATAATTTTGAGTTGGTGTTTGAAAAACATTGCCATAAGATCTGGGTGCTTCTCTTCCCATCTCGCAATGAAGGGGAGAGATTTGAAGACCTTCTGGATTCCCTTTGTTCCAAAAAGGTACCACCCCATATCCATCAAATTACTCGCTATGAAGGACATAAGCATGACAGGCCACAAAAGGAGGGGTCCAGTGATAGCGAGGAAGACTGCTGGCACATAAGCGGCATCTCCAAAAGCGAAGAGACTTAAGGCTATTAGAGCATACTCAAGCATAGAGAGGTTGATGTCTGCTACAAAAATGCGCACTTCTTCCGCCGATTGTCATACGAAGAATTCTACCCGCACAGCCTCTTTTAGTACACCTCTCACCTGTTTTTTGATAGGCTCGGTGTTCTTCCTGAAATTTGCCTCTCTCACCCTTGATATTTCGGTAATCACTCATTGAGTCTCCGCCAAAATCTATACCTTTTTTAAGTAAAATTTTCGTAGCTCTAAACATTTCCCCAATATTTTTCTTTGGTATTTTAGCAACTTGTGACGCGGGGTGGACACCGGCGCGCCAGAGTATTTCATCGGAGTAAATGTTTCCAATGCCGGCTATGACAGATGGATCCATTAGAACAGTTTTGATTTTTCCCCTCGGTTTTTTACTAATTCGTAATTTGAAATTGTTAATTTTAAATTTTGTGTCCAGCGGTTCAGGTCCAAGGTTTGCTAGATGCAAAGACTTGTTCAGGCTCTTTGTCTCGATGAGAGTGACTTTGGCAAAGCGCCTCATGTCGGAGAGAGCAAGTATCTTTCCATTATCTAGCTTCATAGAAAAGCGGACATGAGGGTAATCTGGCCTGTTATAGACAAAGTGCCCCGTCATCTTCATGTGTACCAAGATTGTCTGTCCACCTGTGAGATGTATCAAAATATTTTTCGCCCTTCTCTCGGCTTTCAAAATTTTCTTGCCTATAACTATTCTCTTAAAACTTTCGAAAAACTTCTTGTTTTTAACAGAGTCTCTGTGCATCTTGTGAGAGCTCCTGTAGTCCGTCCAGATATCAACAATTCTCCTGTTTTTTACAGTAGAGTTCAGACCGTTTACAGTAGTCTGCACTTCCGGTAGTTCTGGCATTTATTTTTTCAAAAGCTTCTCTAATTCCTCTTTGGCTACTTCATAATCAGACCAAGGGAGACGTTTGCCGTCGGCTAGCATGATGTAGGGGTCGGTGCCCTTGCCCGTAATGAGAACTGCGTCACCTTCATTAGCATTTTTTAGGGCTTCAGTAATAGCTTCTCTACGATCCATAATAATTCTTGGTTTATGTTTCTTAAACCCAGGAAGCATCTCTTTTATTATTTCGTCAGGACTCTCATCATATGGGTCTTCGTTGGTTAGATACACGAGGTCACAGTAAAAGTCTGCAATCTTACCCATTTCTGGACGCTTCCACCTGTCTCTACCTCCACCAGTGTTACCCAAGACACAAATTTTCCTTTGATTTTCAAAAGCTTTATAAAGTTCAGCGAGGGAATCAGCTGTGTGAGCGTAATCCACCACCACATCGAAGTTTTGTCCCGCTTTTACGAACTCCACTCTGCCTTTTATAACTGACAAGTTTTCTAGCCCTCTTTTTATATTCTCAATTGAGATACCAAAGGCATCTGCGCAGACTGAGGCTCCCAGCATGTTGTAGAGATTAAATTCTCCACGCAGGGGCGACCTGATTTCTGTATTTTTGAAAGTGAAGGTAATATCGTCATTTTCTAACTTGTACGGATCGCCATCAGTGAGCGAGAATGGGTGTTCCTCTAACGCTCCACAATTTAGAAACGCTTTTCCTTCTGGGTCATCAACATTAGCCACCACCACACTCCTCCTTTTTAGTTTTTTTGAAAGGCTTTCTGCCAAAGACAGTTTTGCTTCTCTATATTTTTGAAATGTGCCATGGCTCTCTATGTGTTCAGGCCGAAGGTTTGTAAAGACTAAACCATCTAAATCTATAAACTTGTGCCGATATTGTTTTGCTGCCTCGCTTGAGAGCTCGAGGATAGCAGTGTTGCAACCGGCACTCAAGCCCTTCCTGAGCATTCTCTGGAGGAAGAAGCGACCGGGGACAGTCATTTTCATTTTGTTGGGAGTAGACTTTTCTCCGACTTTAAAGCGGATAGTGTTTAGAAGAACGGTTTTGTGCCCAGCAGATTCAAAAATAGAGTTGATCATCTCTGTGGTAGAAGATTTACCTTTGGTCCCTGTTACGGCTATCACCGTGAGTTGACTAGAAGGGAAGCGATAAATCAGAGCTCCCACAAAGGCTAAAAGAAAGTGGTAAGCAGGAGCCAAACTGTTGAATAGCTTCTTGGGGACAAACTTCTTTATCGCTTGTAGAGTTCTGTCTAGCATTTAGTTACTAGAGAGTAGTTTAAGAGCTTGCTTGACCTGTTCGGATTCCTTTTTCAAATCTTTTGGAATCTTTTTCAAGACCTCGCGGACATCACGTTCGTTGTATCCTAAGGAAAGCAAAGCTTCCATAACATCTCCCTCTGCTCGTAGGTTGTCGCTCTTGTCTTCCATACTTGTCGTCAGCTTGCCTCTTAGCTCCAAGACTATTTTTTCTGCATTCTTTTTTCCAATACCAGAAACTTTTGTGAGGTAACTTGTATCATCGTTTGCTACTGCCTTGCGAAGCATGCTAGGTGTTGCCACATTGAGTATCCCTAGAGCTGTTTTAGGGCCAATACCAGAGATGCTTATGAGGAGTTCGAAGACATCGAGGGTTTCTTTGTCGAGGAAGCCGTAGAGATCCAAGGCATTCTCTCTTACCGCAAGGTGAGTCCAGAGGAAGAGGACTTTACCATTCTCGGCTTCGATGGCAGTGTCGGTAGTAACTGCAATTTTGTAACCAATTCCGCCAACATCCACGTATACTTGGTTTAAGTTTTTGTGTCTGACGAGCCCGGATATTGTGCCAATCATCTTGGTATGATAGCATCTCCAAATGCCGATAACACGAAGCGCCAAAAAGGCCCTCCGAAGCTCCCTAAGGAAGCGAGAGTTTAACCGTGCTCGCAAAGACAGTGCCTCAAATGCAATCAAACTTGTAAAGAAACTCATCGCCGAAAAGAAGAAGAAAGAAGTGATCCCAGCCTTCCGAGCTGCGCAGAAAGCCCTAGACAAGGCTGTCAAAGGAGGCTCTCTCGACAAAAACACCGCTTCTCGCAAAAAATCCCGTATGGCGAGAATGATAAAAAACTTAGGCTAAGATAAAAGAGAAGAAGTTCGAGTAATAGTCCCTATAGTTTAATGGATAGAACGCCAGATTGCGGATCTGGCAATCCAGGTTCGATTCCTGGTAGGGGCACCATTCGACAAGCTCATGGTAAACAAGATTATCTATTTCTGGAGAGGAAGGTGATAAGCACTCCAACGAAATTAATCAGGAATCCAGCAAAAATTACAAAGTGATTGAAGGTCAGGAGCCCTTCAGGGGTTTCTATCCCAATATCTAAGTGATGAAGGATATCTAGTAGAAGTCCAATAGCCTCAATCCCTGTTCCTACCAAACTAATTTTTATCCCTAATCTAAAATTCATAAACAAATTATATATCTAGAATCCCAAATACTCCAAGATTTTTTCTACCAAAGGAAGAGAGTGGTATTCCTCTTTCAAATGTTCCTCAAGCCGAGTGTGTAGTTGCTCGATGTTAATACTAGAGTTTAGTGGTACAAGAATGAGGGGCATGAACAATTTTTTAGAGTGGAGGATTATTTTGTTGTGAGGGTGTTCTGTGTCTATCCAGAAACTTTCTAGTGTCTCAAATGGATAAAATATTCTCTCTCGCTGAATACCTTTATCTGTCACTGAAACACGAACGTTTTCTGGTGGTCTGTTTATGAAAAGGGCGAGCGAGATGGCGCTGACCAAGATAAGGATACCGAAAATGATGTTGCCAAAAATAATGGAGACGAGGACAATTGCCAACGTGACAATCCCTGCCGCCCAGAACCAATCAGAGCTTCTTTCCTTATGCTCGTAGTCGTGAGCCTCCCATTCCATTGTAGAAGAACCATTTTTTATCATCCCTAAATTTTATCACAATAACTAGGGGTTGGGGGTGACTAGGAACGTCCTCGAATTTCTTTTATACGTTTCAATCTCTTGTGCCTTTAGGTGTGGATTCGACTCAAGAAATTCATTAAATGATCTGTACTCACCCTCTCCTTTTATATCCAAATCATATAACCTCCAGTCGTCGAGGGAAATAATAATTGGTCCCTTGATTAGAGGAGCAATAAACTCAAGAGCAGATTTGGATGAACTATAAGTGTCGCAATCAATAAATACTATAGCCGGGCTAATGTTGTATTTTTCTGCTGTACTTTGATTTAAGGTATCTTTGTACCATCCTTTTACCCACGTAATGTCTTGAGGATCAATATTTTTTCTCTCCAAACATTTCTCTAGCTGAGAGAAGGAGCAGTTATAGAAGCCCTTTTGCCAGACTCCCGCATCCTCTTCTTCTGATTCTGGAGGTAATCCTTCGAAGGCATCAAATCCAAATAGTCGAATAGAATCGAGACCTTGTTTTTTAGCTACAAAATACATATTTGACAGAGAAGTGCCATTAAAAACACCAAATTCAAGATAGTCACCGAAGATATCTCCTCTCAATGGTCGAAGTATCTTAATGCAATCAGCAAAGAACTTCTGCATTTTTTTCGGGTCTACAAGTTGCACGGCACAGATATA
>CAYHKS010000031.1:0-6350 GCA_964357345.1 uncultured Candidatus Saccharibacteria bacterium
AGTCTATGACGTTTCTGCTCTTCAAACAAGAGAATTATATTTTGATTTCTGGGCAAAAATGCCACAGAGCAAACAGGGATTAAAGTTTTTGAAAGTCTTCGGCATAAGTCCTGTTAATGGAAATTATTCCAATACCACTTTCGGGCTTGATTACACGGGAGTTGATCGCGGTTCTATGTATCAAGTATCTTTCGGCGATGGTACCAGTGTGGGCAACGATACTGCGGCTGTCATTAATTTTTCTGGAGCAAATCCTAGTTGGATAGGGCGCTCGTATGGCTCAGCTACTGTCTTGACACCAAGAAATAGTGGTTGGGGCTCTGCAAACTGGGGAACCACATGGCACCATTTCAAAATCCACATGAAGTACAATAGTGGTACCACAGCACAAAACGAAGTCCCAGATGGTAAATATTATGTAGAAATTGATGGAGTTGTTTATGTTGATGCTTCGGGATTATTCAACAGACACTACTCTAATGCTCCAATAGACAGAGTTGAGCTACTTGGTTGGGCCCAGAGCGGTACAGCTCCTTTTGAAATTTTGTATGATGATTTTAGGATAACAACTGGCGGATTTTATTCTTCATCCACTCCCCCTCCTTCCGGTGATAATATAGCTCCTACCGTCTCTCTCTCCTCTCCCTCAGCTGGGTCTGCCTCTGGTACAGTCTCTGTTTCTGCCACAGCTTCCGACAATGTTGGTGTAGCTGGAGTTCAGTTTGTATTAGACGGAACCAATCTTTCTTCAGAGGATACTTCTTCTCCATATTCTGTATCTTGGGACACTACTACTGCTACCAATGGTGCTCACGTCCTAACTGCTACTGCTCGTGATGCAGCTGGAAATACTACAACAAGTGGTCCCGTGAGTGTGAATGTCAGCAATAGTGTTACGCCTCCCCCACCAACAGTTGGTGGACTTCTCTTCTACAGTACTCTTGACTCTTTAGCCTCCCTAACTTCTCCGTCAACAGGGACTGGATCTGGCGCAAGTGTTGTCACAACTCCAGCTAATGATTTCGTAACAGGTCAAACAGGAAGTGGTCTTCAGATAGATACAGCTAGTGAATATGGAAGAATACAACAAACAAACGGCTCGACTCAAAATATCGAGTTGGATAAGGGTACGGTAGATTTCTGGTACAAACCAAATTATGCTCACACTGATGGTATCCGCTATGCTCTCTTTACAATTGGTGACATGAGTATTGCTGGTACTAGCAGAATTCTTCTAACAAAGGGAGCCGCCTCAAATGCAAATGCTCTTCAAGTTTTAGTCTGGAATGGTTCTGGTGTCAATCAGGGAGGAAACTTTACCGTCGCCTCAACTGATTATTCATTTACCCCAGGAGTTTGGGTGAACATGAGACTTACTTGGGACTTTACTGTAGCTTCTGGAGTTAGAAACACTCACCTCTATATCAATTCTCAAGAGCCTACTACCAGTGGTGGTACAACTGGACCTGTATCAATGGGGGCCGAAAGTACTTCAAACTATGTGTACATTGGAAACAGAGCTACCAATAGTTCAGGAGGAGACTACGCCAATGGTGTAATTGATGAATTTAAGATTTACGATTCGGCGCTTACTCCGTAGGGAAAAGTTGGGTGAGTTAGTGAGTGAGAATTGCCCTCACAACAGTTGAATCATTTTTTAGGTTTTCAATAAAGGAAATTTTCTGCTTGTTAATAAACATCTCTCCTTCAGGCCCATGAGCCTCCCCTCCAAGCCTTATCAGATTAAGATTCGAAGAGGAAGTTTGGAGGTCACTGGCCACTTTTAGATAATAGACGTTTTTTAGAGAGACGTAGCTACGATTGTAATTTTCTAGTCTACCGAAGTAGACTTGCCCATCGTCTAGAAACACAGCTTGCCACTTGTCCTTAAGTTCCTTGGGCAAATTGTTTGATTGACTAGATAAAACCGACCAAACTAAAACAACCCCAATTATTACTGCAACTATTTTAACCAAATGATTTTTATTCATCTTTTTTATTTATCGTTATAGGAACCATAGCACTTATCGGCTTCCATGTCCCTTCATTCCCCTGCCCTCCCACAAGAAGATAGTACCGACCATCACCAAGGTCTGGTGGCAATTCCGAGACCGGATATGAGTATTGTCCATTTATACAATCAAACGCTTTGTTGAATATATAAGACGAGCGATTGTCGCTATAATCCTTTTCATCTTTGTATATCAAAACAACGTAATAAGGATCGTCGCACGAACCCGAGACAGTCAGAGTTCTAGCTTCAACGTCAAGCGAAGTCTGCGGAACCTCAGTAACCTTCTTATCTTTGCCATCTTTCACTTCCTCTATTGTAGTGAGAGCGCCACCATCGAGGGCTAAAGTATACTCCTGCTTGGGTTTAAGTTCCTCCTTCTCTATTTGATCCACCTGCATGACTTGAGTAATAGTTACTTGAACAGGAATTGTTTGTATCTGCTGAACGGGCTGGATTGGTTGGGTTGAGTCATCAAGAGATTGAGATATGGGAACTTGATTTTCTGATCCTTCAATAATAACTTCGGTAGTTGTTGTTGCTTCTGGCTGGACGTTTTCCTCTTGAGGATTGAGAGTTTCCTCAAGTACCTGACCTTGTATTGCTTCTTGGGTCGAAGTGGTGTCCTGTGGGATTTCTATAACAGGTTCTGTCCCAGCTATCTCTGAGGATACAGGAGCAATTTCCTCTACTGGAGGTTGTGGAAGAATAACAACTTCCGGCTGGAGATTCTCGGTCACAGCTGTCTCGACAATCGGTTCAACTTGGAGCTCTGTCGATACCACCTGAGCCAAAAGTGAGACCGGGGAAAACATGGCCAAAACCAAAATCATTGATAGAGTTTTCATGGTGTTTAATTTTAACATTTGTTCATAATTTTACCTTCTGTACCTTCCTACCGGTGGTAATCTATTTTGTAAAACCGACCCCGTTGTCGTAGCAAAGGAAAGTGGGTTAGCCAAGTCCATGCCGTTGTTCCATAAAGGCCAATGGTGAACGAGCCCGTTTCTTGAAGCCGAACCTAAGTAATAATAATTTCTTATCTCGTTTTGTGACAAGGCTCGGTTATAGACCCGTACATCTGCCAGATGTCCTGACATAAATATAGGACAGGTGGGATTACAAGGAGCAAGTGCGCCTATCTTGTAGTCGGAGGCATAAGCATCTAACGTTCCTGTTATAGTCAAACTTGTAGTTGATGCTCCATTTATATAGACAGTCATTTTTGTTCCGTCCCAAGTCCCAGCGAGATGATTCCATTTGTTGGTGTTATAGTTTCCTCCAGTTGTATTTACTGTTCTTAGAGCCCCACCAATGGTTAGCACAAACCTTATACTGGTCAATGTCTGTGCTCTTAGATAAGAATTGTTTCCCCCTCCATGTGCTATAGAAATAATGACATTGGCAGCAGAGGTAGTTGTTGTTCCATAAATCCAGCCCATATAAGTTATTTGTGTCGATGGCTCGCCAGATACTAGTGATTTGGCTGAAAGATAATTACTTCCACCAAACAACATGGCACTAGAAATTTGAGGGGTGAGAAAGGCTATTGTAACCAAAATGATTAAGTGGTTTCTCATTGTGCGTAGGTTGTAAATTCTAACCACTGTTTCCACAGTAAGAGGTCAGTG
The DNA here is from genome assembly GCA_964357345.1 of uncultured Candidatus Saccharibacteria bacterium. Taxonomy (GTDB): domain Bacteria; phylum Patescibacteriota; class Minisyncoccia; order Phycocordibacterales; family Zambryskibacteraceae; genus JAIFWN01. The sequence goes on from CAYHKS010000031.1 coordinate 3,643, forward strand.
TTAGAAGTGTCTTCAGCATCAGCGCCATAAACCCTATAGCGAACAAGTAGCACATCAGTATTCGGTAGAGAAATGCTTATTGCTGTTGAGGTTGAGAATGATTTGAAGGCCGTGTTCGGATTTACCAAAAGATGTGAAGCCGTTGTTGACCCAGCTAAGATGTTGGTGAAGGAACCAGGAGTCAAATCGAGAGTCTCGCTTGTTGGGTTTATTGTCCCCACATCGATATCCACAGCGTAGTTTGCCACAGTCGTAGTGGTTGCTACGAAGGCAGACCATAAGGTAGCTGACGAAGCGGAGAGGTTATTTTTTGGAATTTTTGCCGAACAAGTCACTTCCGAAGATGTGGCTGTTTGGAAGTACCAAGCTCCTTGCCCGTGTTGATCTACTGTCATATCTATCGGTCCCCAATAAGAACCTCCCGGAGCAAAGTCAGTCGAGGAAGTCTTAGGCATATTACAATCAAGCTCAATAACAGTGGTTGTGGCATTAGTCCCACAAGTTTCCCAAGCTGAATTTCTGTAACATCTGAAGAGACTACTGTTGCTGTTGTAATACATTGCGCCATTTAAACCTGTTGGATCGCCCGAGGTGTTCTTTGTATCAAGTACAAATAGTGCTGGGGTTGCAGACCCTGCTCCTGTACCGGTTTGAACTCTGTTATTTATAGTATCAATGGTCAAAGTCTGCGGAGTTGTAGTCCCCCCTAGAGTGAGGCCCGCAGTAGAAGAGAGATTGCTCTGGATTGCTCCAGTACCAAGAACTACTGCCCCATTACTTATAATACTGAAGGCAGAAGCTCCTGTTGATGTAGCGAAGGTTGAGGCAGAAGAGGTTGCAAGGTAGAAGTTACCTCCTGCGTTTCTGAAAGACCAATGATTATTGGTAGCTACAGAAGGGTCGGAGAGAGTAAGTTGTGCTCCGGTGGATGAAGCTATTTGGAAAGCCCATTGAGGAGTAGTAGTACCGATACCTACTCTTAGAGCATCTGTTGGTGAGATAGCCAATAAATCCACTGTTGATGTGGCCCATTTGGAGTTAGGGATTCCTCCACTTCCAGTGGCGTCCGTTGCACATCCAAATCTCCCAGCTCCATTATATGTGAGAACATTCCCAGACTGACACGTGGTAAGGCCAGCTCCAAAGAAATTAGTTGAGGAAGCCGTGACGGTTGTCACAACCCCACTTGCATTTATACTCAAAGCTTCAGCCGTTGATGTAGCAAAGGTACTTGGACTTGATGTAGCAAAATACAAGAGTCCACCTGCATTTCTAAAGGACCAGTGGTTGTTGGTACCCAAAGAAGAATCTGAAAGTGTGAGTTGTGCTCCAGTAGATGAGGCTATTTGGAGAGCCCATTTAGGGGTGGTAGTACCGATACCAACTCTCAAGGCATCTGTTGGTGAGATGGCTAGTGCATCAACAGTAGAAGTAGCCCACTTGGAGATGCCATTAACAGAGCCTGTGAAGTTTCCTGCCACACCTGAACCCGTGACTGTTGCCGATGCTACTGAGGCGTTATTGACAACCATCCAACCTATTTTATCTCCCGCAGCGAAGGCGATAGATTGACCAGTAGAACTGAAGGTACCCGCAGCTGCTCCTGCCGCGATTGTAATAACCATTGCCGTATCAGACCCATTCTTTTGAAGTGTCCAGACAAAAGAACCTGTCCCAGATTGAGCCGCTGTTGTAACGATATATCCTTGTGTAATCGTAAAATCTGCTGGGACAATTCCTTGGCGAAGACTCTGTGTTACATTTCCACCTCCCGTACCAACAACAAAGTAGTTAGTAGTTGCCGCTAGGACAGTATTTTCATTGTGTGTTCCGCCTATAAAAGCTGTGTACGATGTTCCAGTAGAATCAATAGCACAACCGAACCTCCCTGCTCCGTTGTATGTCAAAACATTTCCAGTCTGACAAGTCTGCAATCCACCACCAAAGAAATTAGTAGTTGAGGCGGTAGTAGAGAAGAAGTTAGTTGTAGTCCCGTTACCACTAACAAAGAGGTTGCCGTTCACACTTAATTTTTCATTTGGTGTAGTTGAACCAATGCCCAAGAAACCGTTGGTGTTGATTGTCAGAACAGACGCAGAGGAGGTAGCAAAGGTGCTTGCTGAAGAAGTTGCAAGATAGAAGTTGCCTCCAGCGTTACGGAAGGACCAATGGTTGTTGGTAGCAACTGATGGATCAGAAAGTGTTAATTGAGAACCTGTTGATGAAGCAAGTTGAAGGAGCCATTGAGGAGTGGTGGTACCAATACCTATTCTTAGAGCATCAGTTGGTGAGATAGCTAGTGCATCAACCGTTGAGGTTGCCCATTTAGAGTTGGGTATTCCTCCACTCCCCGTTGCGTCCGTTGCACAACCAAATCTGCCAGCTCCGTCGTATGTCAAAACATTTCCAGACTGGCAGACAGTCAATCCTCCACCATAGAAGTTAGTGGTGGAAGCTGTGGTAGCAAAGAGATTAGTTGAGGTAGCACTAGTTGAAGTGGAGTTGATTGCTGTGAAGTTTAAGAGAGTGGAACTTCCAGAGAGCAAAAGGTTAGAAAGAGAAGTTAATCCTCCGGTCGCGGTAAGGGTGCCAGTGAAGTTAGCGGCGGAAGAAATAGTTTGAGAGTTGATGAGACCTGAGGTGATCACTCCAGTAGTGAGAGAACCTAGGGTGGAGTTGCCTGCATTGAAGTTGGTAGCAAAGAGATT
>CAYHKS010000032.1:0-6187 GCA_964357345.1 uncultured Candidatus Saccharibacteria bacterium
AACTCGGGTCTCACACTCCCGAAGCGCGTATACTACCGCTGTACTACAGCCCGTATTGAGGAATTGTGGACATGCTTGCATGGACACAGGTTCCGAAAGCCCGGGCTGCAAGATTGTTTTTCAGCCCGTAAGCATTTACTCTAGCATTCTCCCCATATTTAGGCTAATATTTCTCCCATTGCGACCATGGTTTAGTGGTAGAACACGTCCTTGCCAAGGATGAGATGGGAGTTCGATTCTCCCTGGTCGCACACTTCGACAAGCTCAGTGTAAACCAAAATTAGAGTATACTTATACCCATGAGTAAATTAAAAATTGCAGGTGCCTTCTTGGGAGTCTTTATCATAATTGGGCTTTTCTCCCCTGTAAGAGCTGAGACTAACTCTACACAGCCAAATTCGGCCGTGATAGCTGAACTTCAGGCGAAAATTAAATCTTTGTTAACACAGATTCAAGCCTTACAGGAACAACTTCGATCAATAAAGGGGCCGGTATCATCTACAACGACTCCCGAGATAAGAGGGGAGAGAATCAAGGGAGAAATTAGAAAAAATGTTTGTTTTGGCGTAAAAAATGATGATGATGTGAGAGAGGTCCAAGAGAGACTCCGTGAGAGTGGCCACTTCATGGGTGAGAGTACAGGCAACTTCGGTCCAATGACTAGGGAAGCTGTTATGAAGTTCCAAAAGGAAAAGGGCATCTCCCCTACAAACTGTGTTGGACCAATGACTAGAGGTAAGTTCGATGAAGATAAGAAGGAAGGAAAGATGAGGGAAGTGAAAATTACACCAGAGGCAATCAGAATATTCCAACTTGGAGTATTTAGTGCTGAAAGACTTGTCGCACACGGATTCGCTACTACAACGGAATTGAAATGGGAAGTAATAAATGGATCACTACCACAGGGAGTAACTCTCTTCAAAACTCAGATGGTCGCTTCTTGCGCTTCTGGAGGAAATTGTAATGTCCCATTCAGTAACGATATTTCAATTCAAGGCCAACCAACGACTATTGGCGAATACGAATTTACTGTAAGGGTATCTGACGGAACAAGAACAGCGGAGAGACGATATGTTATCCGAGTAAAATCGGGTGGGGCAACAACATCAACTTCTGCAACTGTTCAATAGTTTTTCACCCTCTCGTGCGGTAGGATGAGAGGGCGCCCCCATAGCTCAACGGATAGAGTACTTGTCTTCGGAACAAGGGATGTGGGTTCGATTCCTGCTGGGGGCACCATTCGACAAGCTCATGGTGAACAAAATAAAATTTGAGATTCCAGATGAAGTGAGAGACGTCTCACGTGTTTTGAGTAGCGCTAAATTTGAGAATTTTCTGGTTGGGGGGTGCGTAAGAGATTTACTCCTAGGTAGGAAGCCGAAAGATTGGGACATTACCACCATCGCTACTCCGGAGGAAATTACTCCACTTTTTGAGCACACCTTCTACGAAAATGATTACGGAACTGTTGGAATAGTAAACGAAACTCCTAAAGATGAGAGTTTGAGGGTGATAGAAGTAACTCCGTATCGTACAGAGTCTGGTTACTCCGATTTTAGAAGACCAGACGAAGTTAAATGGGCAAAAACTTTAGAAGAAGACTTGAAACGAAGAGACTTTACCGTAAACGCCTTGGCATATGATTTGGAAAAAGAAGAATTGATTGATTTGGTAGGAGGGGAGAGTGATGTAGAAAAAAAACTTCTTCGGACGGTTGGGAGTCCTAGTGAGCGATTTTCTGAAGACGCACTCCGAATGTTACGAGCATTACGTTTTGCCTCTGAACTGGAGTTTGCTATTGAATCAGAAACTCTTTCTGCTATAGACAAACACAAGTCTCTTTTAGAAAAAATCTCCAAAGAACGCATTAGGGATGAATTTATAAAAATTGTGATGTCTCCCTACCCCTCGGTAGCCCTTGGGATTGCCACACAACTTGAGATGCTCGGCTTTATCTCACCAGAATTTGAGAGGGGAGTGGGAGTAGAGCAAAACAAGGCGCACATCTTTACTGTTTGGGAACACCTCATCCGCTCACTTGATTACTCGGCTTCAAAAAACTTCCCACTTCATGTAAGGCTTGCCACCCTCTTCCACGATATAGCCAAGCCTCACACTCTTAAAATTATTGATGGGCAAAGAACCTTCTACGGACATGAAGTTGTTGGAGCAAGGTTAACAAGAAACATTCTTACCGATCTCAAATTCCCTAAGGAAATCATTGAGAAAACAGTGAAGCTGGTGCGTTGGCATATGTTCTTTTCGGAAACAGAGACCATTACTCTCTCTGCAGTAAGAAGAATCGTGCGGAATGTTGGTCCAGAGCTTATTTGGGACCTTATGAATGTGCGCGCAAGCGATAGGACGGGGATGGGCAGACCAAAGGTGACCACATACCGCCTACGCAAGTATCACTCCATGATAGAGGAGGTCATGAGAGATCCAATATCTGTCAAACAACTCAATATTAACGGCAAAGACATAATGGAACTGACTAAGAAGGATGCAGGGCCACACATTGGTAGTATTTTGGAAATTCTTCTTGCTGAAGTCTTAGATGATCCAAAAAATAATGAGAGGAAACATTTGGAATCGAGAGTCCTAGCTCTAATCTCACTCACTCCAACAGAATTAGATAGAAAAGGTAAGGAAGCTCGAGAAAAAAACGAAAGCGAAGACGAAAAACAGGTCGAAGAAATCAAGGATAAATACCGGGTCGAATAATGTTTACATGTTATTATTGAGGGGAAATGAATCCTAAAAAATCAACTATATATTTACTGTTGGGTCTCATTACCGCCTTCGGTATCCCACTTGTTTTCCGTAATTTTATTTCTGGATTTTTTTTACTCCTCTTAGGTGGTCCGCTTGTCATACCCATTCTCTTTATAATATATACGCTTATATTGAGCCCCTCTTTATTATTAATGCTCCATGGGGTAAAACTCCGAAAAGGATACTCCACAATCAGAGATTCCATAATAATTTTATTACTAGTGTGGGCATCGTTCATTGCTGGGCTAGTCATTCCAAGAGAAACACACTACAAGACATATGGTCCGCCCAATGTCGTGGAATATCACATTACTAATTTGGGTTTAAAATTTAATTTACCAAGTGAACTTTCTGACCTAACTTACGTTATCGTTAAACTACCAGACGAACAGGCTGTAGGCACTGTGGGATTTTCTAACAAAGAACTTGAGACTCTTGGTTGCTTGGCCACGACAGGACCGTTAGGATACCTTACTTATCAGGATGACCAAGGGGGAGAACTGGTTGGACATGTTCGTAACTCAAACTTATATTTTATAAAACCAGATGGAAGGTGTTTAGCTGACCCCTCACTCCAAAATTGGCAGCTACTGAGAGATAGTTTGAAATCTCTAACTTCTGACTACGTACCTAATCAATAATCAAAAAACTCCGGGATTCCCGGAGTTTTTTGATGAGAAACTTTTTGAAACTACCTAACTGCGTCTTTCAAAGCTTTTGCAGGACGGAACTTTGGCACGCGCATAGCTGGAACAGAGATTGACTCGCCTGTGCGAGGATTTCTGGCCTGCCTTGCTGCACGGGTCTTGGTGGAGAAAATGCCGAGACCAGCAATCGAGACTTCGTCGCCCTTCTTCAAAGTGCTGACGATAGAATCGATGACAGTGTCGACAACTTCCTCGGCCTGAACCTTAGTGCCACCGAGCTTTCCGTGAACTGCGTCTACAATTGCTACCTTGTTCATTGCAAAAAAATTACCTTATAATCAATATCGATTATATATGAAGCCATTTTTTTAGCAATCCTTCGACGGGCTCAGGATAAGTGGCCTTAGCGAGCGAATTCTATTGAACGATTTTCACGAATAACGTTCACCTTAATCTCGCCGGGATATTTTAGCTCCTTTTCAATCCTAATAGCTATATTTCTAGCCATATTTTTGGCTTCAAGGTCAGATATTTTGCCCGGTTCAACAAAGACTCTAATCTCCCTCCCAGCCTGCAGTGCATAGGCTTTTTCCACTCCATCAAACGAAGTGGCAATATTTTCGAGATCTTCTAGCCTCTTAAGGTAATGCTCTACCGTATCTCGCCTAGCCCCTGGTCTTCCTCCCGATATGGAGTCGGCTGTCTGAACAATTACCGATTCGACAGTTTCGTATGGATACTCACCATGATGTGCCTGCATGGCCTTGATGATAGCTTCATCGACATTAAATTTTTGTAGAATCCTCCTGCCAATCTCTACATGCGTGCCTTGAACCTCGTGATCCAAAGCTTTGCCAATATCATGGAGAAGTGCTCCGGCTTTGGCTACCGCGACATTTGCTCTAAGTTCTTCAGCTATCATCCCCGCAAGATGAGCCATCTCAATGGAGTGTTCTAAAACATTCTGCCCGTAGGAGGTGCGGAAGTGAAGTCGCCCCAAGACTGACAAAAGTTTGGGATCGAGATTATAAACTCCACACTCAAAAGCAGCCTGTTCGCCCCTTTCTTTGATAATCTTGTTCACCTCAGCTTTGGCCGTATCAACAAATTCTTCTATCTTGGCAGGTTGGATACGTCCGTCGATGATTAAGTTCTCCAAAGCCAGTTTGGCGATAGCCCGTCTTACTGGGTCAAACGAGGATATCGTTATAGCTCCAGGTGTGTCATCAACTATTACCTCCACTCCCGTTGCTCGCTCAAAAGCTTTAATATTTCTTCCTTCCTTACCAATAATTTTCCCTTTTATTTCGTCTCCAGGAAGTTGGACATTGGTGGACATTATCTCGCTAGAAATTGAGCCTGCCATGCGTTGGATGGCAGTAGCCAATATCTCGCGTGCTCGCCCAGAGAGTCTTTCTTCAGCTTCTGCCTCAAACTTCTGCATTCTTACTAAGATATCTTCCTCAGCCCCTCTCTCAACCTGACGCATCAATTCCTCCCGTGCTTCAGTGGGGGACAGTCCAGAAACTCTCGATAGTTCAACGGCTCTTGCCTCTACGAGTTGCTCTGTCTTATCGCGTAAAGTTCTTACCTCTAAAGCTTTACCCTTTATATTCTCTGTTTCTTTATCAATATCTAGCTGACGTTTATCAAGAAGTTCTTCTTTGTTTATAAGACGATCCTCATTCCTCTTGGTTCTCTCTTCACGCTCCTTTATTTCCTCCGAAGCTTTGTCGAGCATGGCTTGAGCCTCCTCCTTGGCTCTTGTTTCCATTTCTTGAATCTCAAGTTCTACAGAATTTTTCTTACCTAGAGCCACCAAAAGACGCAACAAATAACCGAAGCCGGTACCGGCAGCTGCGGCAAGTAACATAAGCAAAAAGGCTAATTTTAGTGACATGTGGGGAAGTTCAGTTCAGCCGTAACCGTAGCAATCGGGGAAGCACAGTTTCAGGAAAACAATTTAAAAGTAGAACACCCTGAGAATACCAGAGCTACAAGATTTTGTCCACCACTTCGCTCTCTGTGTCAAGCAGTCAGCACCAGAGAGCTTCGCGGTGCAAGTATAATGTCACCTAACATTAAATTTTTTGAAAATAGAAGTGGTGCCCCGCGAAACTTTAGTGAAGTGGGGTAAAATAGATTCATGTTTTATACATACATATTGAAAAGCAGAAAAAACGAAAGTTATTATATCGGTTCAACTCATGATCTAAAACAGCGACTTAAAATACATAACCAAAAAGGCTCTCGCTACAGTTCTAGCAAGGCTCCTTTCGATATTGCTTGGTATGCAGCTTTTAAAGCTAAAAATAGATCTCTAGAATTTGAACGGTATTTGAAATCAAGTTCAGGTTTTGCTTTCAGAAACAAAAGATTGATCTAGAGAATTTTATCGATTATCCCGTATTTTTTGGCCTCTTCGGTCGACATGAAGAAATCTCTGTCCATATCCTTCTGAATTCTAGTAAGAGGTTGGCCAGTATTTTTCGCAAAAATTTTATTGAGGTTCTCTCGGAGCTTCACAATCTGTCTTGCGGTTATTTCTATATCGGTGGCCTTACCCTCAACTCCACCTTGTGATGGTTGATGAATCATTATTTCAGAATTGGGCAGAGCAAAACGTTTGCCCTTTTCTCCGGCGGCTAATATGTGTGCCCCCATCGAAGCGGCAACCCCAACACAGGTCGTGGAGACATTGGGCTTAATATGATTCATCGTATCGATGATGGCGAGCCCGGCTGTGACCGAACCACCAGGAGAAT
>CAYHKS010000033.1:0-6047 GCA_964357345.1 uncultured Candidatus Saccharibacteria bacterium
TCATCATAGCAACACTCTTTTTCATCGGACTCGCGATTGCAATCAGAGTCCTCGCGGCCTTCAACTTTCTGTGGGCCTTCGTCCCGGTCAACACCTTTGCCTTCGTCACCGGCAAGGGCAATGAATCGGGAAGCATCGAAAAAGGTGGCGGTGACGTTGTGGACATCATCCACAATGTCCCCGGCAAGAGACTGGTGAAGACCAGCTCCGACAAGATGAAGTGGAAGTTCGTCGATGGCGTCGAGAGACGGAGCATTCTGTTCCTGTTCCTCGATGTGATCTGGATCGGTCCGTTCAGGACACTTCGGACCAACAAGATCCATCGTTTCCGCTTCGGGAAAAAGAGTGACGAAGAGGTTGATGAGGACCACCTTATGTCGGGTGATCTCATCACCAAGTTCGTCCCCTTCTCTGGGGAACAAGCCGTCTCCATCAAGAAGGCTGAAACGAAGAGCCTCCTCGGCCTCGACATTGTCTTCAGTATCATTCAGGAGAAGACTCTGCCTCTCAAGTCCGTCATCAGATTGGCCGACAGTAGCGCCTTCCTCTCGAGCCTGATCAAGAAGAAGGTGATCGGCATCACTGGCACCCAGAAGCCAGAATACTTTCTGAAGGGTCCGGAAGCCAACAAGAACAAGCTTATCAGGGCCGCCATGAAGGTAAGAGATGATGCCCTCGATGAGCTGGGCATAACCATGTCAGAAGTCACCATCGCCTCCCTCGACCCCGATGAGAAGAATCGAGAACTCTTCGAGCTCGATGAGCGGAAGAAGCGTGAGGGTAAGGCGGCTGTCACGGAAGCGGCTGCCCAATCAAGGGCCAAGATCAAGATCAATGATGCCGATGCCGATCGTGTGAAGCGCGTCATTGAACCGGCAGCGAAGAACGATCGTACCGTCAAGGTGGCGCAAGCCGAAGCCTATCGGGACAACAAGACGGTCACGGTTGTCGGAGCTACTCCGATGACACAGGTTCCGTAACAGCACTTTGCACCGAGGCCAGCCAGAACAATGGCTGGCCTTTTTCATACTTGACAAAATGTAATCATTTGTGCTATAATACAAAAAGACATCGGACTATGAAGTTCTAACCCTAAGGGGAGATCCTTCCATGAGAACGTTCCTCCGGAGCCTCACGGCACGGATAGCGCTCGCCATCACAAACTGGCGATCGGCTCGCAAGAAGAAGCCCAAGAAGTCCAAGTCTGGGCGCAAGTCGGGCAGGCTCCACATGATCACCCGAACCCAGTGGGTGGTGGCAATCGCCACCTTCATCGTTGTGGCTCTGATCTCACAGATGGCCTTCGGTGATACCAACTGGATGAGTTTCTTCACGAAACTCGGTCTAGTCGGGCTCGCCATCCTGGCTATCTGGATCCTGTACAAGCTGGTGAGAACGCCAAGCTGGCGCGAAGTGGGTCGCAAACATGCGGGTGCAGTAGCAATCGGCTTGATTGCGACTGCTGCGTTCCTGTTCGCCTTCCTCTTCATTCGCAATGACATGCGGAAGAGTGAGATGGCCGAGCAAGCCAGACAAGACCGTCTTGCAGAGCTTGCGAAGCCGAAGCTCGACACAGTCATCGCCGGAGCCGTTTGGAGCGATTCCATCGCTCCCGGGCCCCACAAGAGGCTCGAGTGGAAACGGATGAATCCAGTTTCCTACGCGGTCTATTACATGACCGCGCAAGGAGACACTGGAGTCGTCGAGTTCCCCAAGGAACTGAGGCCGTTCCAAGAAATCCCTCCGTACCTCTGGGTGAAGTTCATTTCGAGAGAGGCGGAAGTGGCCAGAATCCTGGTCACGGAAACCTCTCGACGGTAACAACCGTCTAACAAACAGTCCCCGCGAGCCAATCTTTAGGCTCGCGGGGATTTTCATTTGTTCCTATGAACCCAAATATGCTGGCTGAGTCACACCAAACGTCCCGAGCACAATACGTATCAATCCATAGGCACTAAACATAATAAACATTCCGATAAGTCCGTAAAGAATCTTTTTTTTGCCCTTATCGCGTTCTGCACTCTCTCCAGTAGAATAAATAAACTGGAAAATCCCAAAGAAGAAAACTAGTACAGCTATAGCAAAGACAAGGATGATGAGAGGGTTAATGATTGCCACATTAACCTTGTTGAGAAAATTGGAGATATCCATCCCGTTAGAAGCTAGTGCTTATTACTTGTAAACAAACGAAGATGTTCATGACTTGTACTAGTGAGCTTCTAACGGGATCCATGAATCTCCGAGAATTTTAGAGTCCCGGTACAGATGGGATGCCACCCTGAACTTGTCCACCAGTCTGAACTCCGAGTGAACCAGCGATGAATCCTACAAGACCCCAAACTGCAACCATGACGAAGAGAGCAATAATACCGTATATCATGATGCGCTTGCCCTCGTCTTTTGATTCCTCATTACCTGCGGCGAAGATGAACTTCATCAAGCCCCAGAAGAAGGCGAGGAGTGCTAAGCCGACAACTACAGGAAGTGCAGCAGAAACCAGCCTGCTTATAGAACCCAACAGAATTTGAAGGTTGTTCAAATCTGGAGATCCTTGTGCAAATGCCAAGCTAGGTGCGAGAGCAAGTGTGGCGTATAGTAATTTTTTCATGTATCTAACTAACAAATGTTATTTGTAATATACCGGGAAGGGTATGCCTATATGATACCCTACAACTCTGTAACTTCAACACAGCTATCCACTATACTCTAGACAGAAGTACCACCTCCAAAGGGATTCGTTGGGATACCTCCCCCTGGTGGTTGATTAACTTGATCGAGACCAAGCTCACCTTGGAAGAATCCAATAATCCCCCAAACGGAAATCATCACAAAGAGAGCAACAAGACCCCACTTCATCAAATTCTTTCCTTCCTCGATTGCCTTCTCGTCCCCTCCAATTTTAAAGATAAATTTAACAAGCCCCCACATAAAAACAAGAAGAGCTAGTCCGGCAACTACTAAAATGGCCTGTCTGGTAAGAACTCCCACGGCTGTGATTAGCTCCCCTGTCTTTGTAAGTTGAGCAAAAGTCACTAAAGGAAAGAGTAGGAGCCCCGCTGGTAATATGTTTTTGTATAATTTCATTTAATTTCTATTATTGTCCTGTCGGCAGTACTGGTATGCCGAATGGTCTGCTGAAACCGACATCTCGGTAAGCAAACCTGATAATCCCCATAAATGATAACATCACAAAGAGAGAAATTAATCCCCAAATCATGAGACTCTTTCCCTCTTCATGACTCTTAGTATCGGCTGACTTGGCCAGAAACTTTACTATGCCCCAGACAAACATGAGAGTTGCTAAGCTGAATAAAACTGGGATAAGAAGCCCTATCAGACTTAGGAATATTGTTATCAGTTCGGAGAAGTTGCTTGGGGGCGTCATTAAGGTGTCGATTTAAGAGAGTCAATGGTGCCAGTGATGACATCGGTCAAAACAATAGCTCCAAGGAGTATAGCTGTCCCAATGGCGGTATAGAGGAGGGCTCTCTTGGCCGTTTCGAGTTTAGTTGGATCCCCTTGCGCTGTCACAAAAAGGAAGCCAGACCAAATAAAGGCAATTACAGCTATCACTCCAGCCAAAGGCAAGAGCACTCTCTCTACGACAGCAGCAATAAACTCGGGAAGACTATCACCAAAGTTGAATGGATTAGGGATGCTTGTATTAACTCCTTGGGTATTACCGCCCCCATCATTACCACCCGTGTTGCCTCCTCCGTCTTGAGCTTGGTGCGTATTAGCATAAACAACAGAGACCCCGGTGCAAGAGACTAGAGTCATAAGTACAATTCCGATTAGAAAAATTTTTTTCATCTATTTTTTCTTCTATTTTATTTGGGTGCTCCTAGAAGTTGGTATCCCTCATTAGGCTTAAGTAGCACACTAGTAATAGTATAAACTATGAGCCACGCTGCTAGAACGAAAATAAAACCCTTGAGGACATTCACAGCAGCATTCTTGGCCTTCTCTCTCGCCCCTGTATCTCCTCCAGAAGTGACAAGGGTGAAGCCAATCCACATGAAGGCGATGGTGGCTAAGATAATTGAGATGACAACAAGATTATTTATAACGGCGACAGCAAGAGTTATAAGATCGTTGAACCCACACTCCGGATGTGTTTCTGCTGTCCCGCAGACTATCATTGGTTCCCAGACGCCAAAGTTCATTTAGTTTGTGTTAAAAGAGAATTAAGAGAAGTGTTGGCACTCCCTACTGCCTCCTCAAGTCTAGCTCGACCAGAAGTTACAGACTCAACCATGTCGGAAAAGATTTTGGCAGTTTTTGTCGAATCTGGATCAAGCCATCCAGCTGACTGAAGCGCCGCTCCAAAGAAAACAAAGCCAGCCGAGTCAGTTGGTTTGTCGGATAAAAGATCTCGTCTGGCTGGTATTAGCGGATTGACAGCCGAAAGAGCTTTAGCACTTTCCTTAGATACCAGCTTCAAAGCTCCGGCAAGAGCAGAGGCAGGATCCTTGGTACTTCTAACTATAGCCACTCCATAAAGTCTGCCGAAGGTCATGACTTTGTTAGAAACTCTTGATTGTGGAACAGGAGCGATACCAATGTCCATTGTAGGATTCTTGGCCTTGAGGACTGGTAACTCACTTGCAAATCCTAGATACATAGCCGACTTGCCACCAGTAAAGTGGGTGTCGGCATTGGTCTGCGAGCGATTCCATGAGTAGAAGGACTTTTGCGGATTTGCAAATTGAGTATAGAATTCCAGTGCCGATATAGCTGGAGATTGTAGGCCACCTACAGCATTCTCCAACATCACCGAACGAACTGCCACTCCCGAATAAGCTGTGATAGGTGTGCCAGCTTGGAGCATGAGGAGACTTAAAATTTCCTTAACGTGCGGAATATTTCTAGCTTCTCCTAGAGCCATGGCTGTTTGAGTAATGTTTCCTGCTCCATCTTTCACTGTCAGTTTAGAAATATATTCGTATATTTGGTCCCAATATACCGGCGGAGCTGCCAAGGAAGACTTAGCCAAAAGATCTCTGTTCCAATACATAACCATTGGATCCACATACATAGGAAGAGCAAAGACACCGAGAGCTGTCACAAACAAATCCCCTTCTTTAATAAAAGTTGACGAGTAATCTGCTGGTCTAACACTTAGCGGTGGGATAATGGTGAGTTTGTCTTTATCCTTCAAAAGGTTACTAACAGGAATAATAATAAGATCGGGGCCCTTACCAACAGCTAAAGCTTCGGTAAAATCACTTGAGAGCTTATCAGCCGATTTTTCTTCGTAAGTCATTGTTAGTGACTCATCATTTGCGATGCCGGTACTAGTAAGCAGGTTATTAAAGTCGTACACGCTCAAACTTCCCCAAACATTCAAGTTAACCTTCGCCACACTGCTACCACGATTTCTGGAGAAAAGGATAACGGCCAGTAGGATGAAGGCACCAAAGATGACAAGGAGGACAATCTGGAATTTAGACATCCCGTTAGAAGCAGGTCTCGGTCAGCGAGCTCTGCTTAAGGTTAAGGGTGATAATGTTTCGATCTATTTTCATATTGATATAAAGCTCCTGTTGAAACCGTGACCGAGGCTTCTAACGGGAACATTTGCTTACTATTGTAGTGGTTTCTTCAAGATTAGACCATAGTGATGTTCCCCAGCCCCAAAACCACGTTCAAAAACGAAACCTGCTTTTTCAAAAAGCTTTTTACTATCGGCTTCTGTAAGCGGAGCTCCTAATTGGCTCGACTTCTTGTTGGTAACGAGAGAGAGATCTGACCACTCCACAATACAAACCTTGCCTCCATGCTTCAAAATCCTTTTGGCTTCCTCCACTGCTCCACTCAAATCATTCAACTGGTATAAAATGTTTGAAAATACTACTCCATCAGCAAAACCATCACGAAGCTTGGTGCCATTCTTCTTCCCGATGTCACCATTTACTACTTCAATATTGTCTTGCCCAGACCGAATAGATTCGTTCTTAAGTTTAGCCAATATATCTTCGTTAAGATCAACGGCCACAACCTTACCCGTGAGTCCAAGAACGGTTGAAAGGGCTAGCGAGTAGTGT
>CAYHKS010000034.1:0-5184 GCA_964357345.1 uncultured Candidatus Saccharibacteria bacterium
CAATTATGCGACATTGATCTTATCTCCCTTCTTCAAATATACATAAGCTTTTTTCCCCCCTCCTTTTACCCCCCATTTCCCTCTGGAAAATTTCTGTTTAGAGGGGACAGCGACCATCCGAATCATTATTGGTGTAACTTTGTACTCAAGCTTAACGCAAGCAATAATACTTTTCTTGGTTGCATCTCTCTCAACATTAAAGGTGTAGATCCCCTTGGATTCCTGTTGGAGCACAGACTTTTCTGTCATGCGAGGAGAGATAAGCACAGATTTTTTCTCTATCTTTTTCTCTTCAACTTTTTTATCCTTCTTTGTTATCTTTTCTTTAGTCATACTTGTGGTGAGTCTATCGAACCATTATTTGCTTACTTTTGCCTTGAGTAGAGAGATGCCTGGGAATTTTTTGAAGGCTTCCTCTGGATTCTCTATCACCAAATACTTGTGGTTCAAAAGTGCAAGTAGATTTAGATTTCGTACTTCTGTGACTTCTAGACTGCCAATATTGCTCATGCTTTTTTCTGCCCCCGAATTCTTTTCCCACAAAGCCACGACTGCCGCATTTCTTTTCTTTGTCGAGAGCTTCTCAAACCCCTTTACTCCAGAGAGATTTTTGAGGAGTGCAACAGCTTCCTTCGTCTTTGGTTTACTGAAGTTAAGTGAGTCAACGAAAAGTATTTCTCCATCTCTCCACTTTGCAGAAAGAATGGTGTACAGAGCTTTGGCATTCATCTTCTTTGATACTGTTCGCGAAAAGTTTTTTTCATTTCTTGGGCCATGGGTAACTCCTCCACCAACCCATATCGGAGAACGAGATGAGCCATGGCGAGCCCGACCAGTGCCTTTCTGTTGCCAAGGTTTCTTGCCTCCTCCTCGTACCTCACCACGATTCTTGGTGTGAGCTACAGGAGTTCTCTTATTTGTAGCCAGAGAGGTTGCAACTTGATGCACAAGGTCAGCATTCCAAGAAAGTCCAAAGAAATTTTCGGGAAGTAGCACCTTACCAGCAGATTTACCCCCTGCGTTGTAAATTGTTGCTTCCATTACTTTGTCTTGATTAGAACTTTGCTTCCCCTTCGACCAGGTATAGCTCCACGAATAAATATCTCCTTTGATTCTGGAAGAATCTTTATAACTTTAAGATTTTTTACGGTCACCGTTTCTCCACCCATTCTCCCTGCCATACGCATCCCCTTGGCCACACGTCCTCCAGCACGCCCTCCACCTCCAATAGAGCCTGGTTCACGTTCTGAGTGCTTCTGACCGTGACTCCTACGACCCCCCTTGAAACCATGACGTTTCACTACCCCTTGGAAGCCTTTGCCCTTAGAGGTGCCTGTGACGGCCACGGTGTCGCCTTCTACAAGTACTCCCTCTCCCAATTCCTCTGCCGAAATGAGTATAGTGACAGGAAAGACCTTTCCACTTTCGTCGAAGATCTGTGTCATATTTACTTTTTTCGTCAGGATTGGTTTCATTTCGGGTTAAATCATCTTCACATCAATGTTCACCCCACTTGGAAGTGAGAGGTTCGTTAGAGCCTCTATGACCTTCCCGCTAGGGTTCACAATGTCTATCAACCGTTTGTGTATTCGCATCTCGAATTGTTCTCGCGCATTCTTGTATACGAACGCCGCACGATTGACAGTGTACTTCTTTATCTCGGTCGGAAGCGGAATTGGACCTTGCACCTCCGCATCATAGCGAAGAGCTGTATCAATTATCTGCTTCACAGAGACATCAAGGATCTTGGACTCATAAGCTCGAACACGAATGCGAAGTTTGCTTGTCGCTTCGGCCTCTGCTTGAGCCTTTTTTGTCGGCTTTTTTATTGCTTTAGCCATGATTAGCTTCTAGCTTCTTGCTTCTAGGTTCTAGCTTTTCTAGCAGCTAACACCTAGCAGCTAACAGCTATTTTATGACCTTGGTTACCACGCCTGCTCCCACTGTCTTGCCTCCTTCGCGAATAGCAAAGTGAGTTTGATCCTCAAGAGCCACTGGAGCAACAAGTTTAACGTTGAAGGTTGCAGTATCACCAGGCATGATCATTTCAACTCCTGGATTAAGTGCCACTTCCCCCGTTACGTCCGTAGTACGAACGTAAAATTGAGGTTTGTATCCAGTGAAGAATGGTGTGTGACGTCCTCCCTCTTCCTTCTTCAAGATGTAGACCTCGGCTGTAAACTCCGTATGAGGAGTCACAGAGCCCGGCTTGGCAATAACCTGACCTCGAGAGAGATCTTCCTTCTTCACCCCTCGGAGAAGAATGCCGGCGTTGTCTCCTGCCATACCTTCTTGAAGCTGTTTGTTGAACATTTCAATACCGGTAACAGTTGTTTTTTGAGTATCCTTGAGACCAATAACCTCAACGTCTTCACCAACCTTAACCTGACCTCTTTCGATACGACCAGTGACCACTGTTCCACGACCTTCGATTGAGAAGATGTCCTCAATTGGCATAAGGAATGGTTTGTCCATTTCGCGAACAGGAGTTGGGATGTAAGAGTCGAGAGTGTTAACGAGCTCAAACACTTTCATTGCCCATTCATCACTCATATCCTTTGCTTCAAGAGCCTTGAGTCCTGAACCACGGATGATAGGAGCGTTGGCACCATCGTATTCGTGCTTAGTAAGAAGCTCTCTAATTTCCTCTTCCACAAGGTCAATCAATTCCTTATCAGGAACCATATCGCACTTGTTCAAGAACACAATAATCTTAGGGACTCCGACTTGCTTAGCAAGAAGGATGTGCTCACGAGTCTGTGGCATAACACCGTCAGTCGCGGCAACCACAAGTACTGCACCGTCCATTTGAGCGGCACCAGTAATCATGTTCTTAATGTAGTCGGCGTGGCCTGGGGCGTCGATGTGAGCGTAGTGCCTTGCAGGAGTCCAATACTCAGAGTGGTGGAGAGCAATAGTAATACCTCTCTCTCTTTCCTCAGGAGCACTGTCAATTTTGTCGATAGCTTCAACACGAGCGCCGTAACCCTTGTCCTTATTCATATCAAGAACATGGAGGATACCAGCGGTTAGAGTCGTCTTACCGTGGTCAACGTGGCCAATTGTACCGACGTTGACATGGGGCTTTGAACGATCAAAAGCGTCTGCTGCCATATAATTATTTATAATTTTAAGTAGTAAGTTTGTTCAGATTCTGAAGAAGAACGAGAACACTGCTTCTTCAAATTCCGAGGACGCCAAAATGCTATAGAATCCATATTGAGAGATTCTCAAAGAGCTTCCTATAGCAGTAAAGCGCTGGGGGTTATACTACAGATAGCCCCAACAATAGTCAAGAAAAAAAGCCCTGTATAGAACAGGGCCTACTGGGAACGATCGGCCAGGGTAATCATAGGCTCGCCTATGCCATTCTTGCCGACCTCAACGTTGAACCCGGCAAAACAAGCAATTGCCATCATCACAGATTCGGCAGTGGCGTCGCCGATTTCTCCGATCCAGAACTTGTCGTCCCGGAATTTGTCGCCTGTGAACATGCCTGACCAGTAAAGAACCCGCGGTGCACCATCCTTCACCTCATCATGGACTCTGATAGCCATCGAAGCCCGGCTCCAAGACAGCTCTATTCCCGAAGCAAGCTCCACTATTTCACCCTTCTGGTCCACGATCATAAGAACTACTCCTTCTGTTTGGGTTTGTTTCCTTTTCGACAATATAACTACTCCATTAGTTTGTCAAGACGAAAAAGTCTGTGGTTTGCCAAGGGGAGGGCTTGGCAGAAATAATAGTCAATCTTTTACAAACAAAAAGCCCCACTACCCAATCTCACGATCGGTGCAGGGCGTGTTCTTCCTAGAGACGGGGCTACTTCTGTCCCGAATGGATTCTGGCTTCCCATTCATACGGGCGACAGTCGTGGCAGTCCGGACTCAGGCGCTCTTGCGCCCAATATGCTGGATAGCTTAAAGACAAGTCGAGTCGCACAAAAGGGACTGGCCACCCACGCTCACTATCCTGTCTCAAGAAAATGTCGGTGAGGACACCCTCTCGAAGATCCTGGAACCGATGGACGAGTTCGTGGGATATATTTCCACCACTTCCCTCATTCACGGAAAGCATGTGAATGGACCCAAACACGTACGTACCTCCATACCCCTCTGTAACCACACTAGAAGAAGAAAAGAGGAGAACCCCTGTCTCAAGTGAGCGACCAATCTCCAGTCTGGCATTTGCCCCGGCTACACTTGCGACTGCAGTCACAACATTCAGTCGCGGGGAGAGCAACCGCCCATCACGGATACGGAGATTGAACCACAAGTAGTCGAGGTCCCACGAGGTTAGAAGTTCCCTCGAAAAGACTTGCTCGCCCATGATTGATCGTCGCTGGATAGCGACTCCCTTCTGAATGAGCAGTTGGGCTGGCAAAGCAAGTTGCCAGTTCTTCCCAACCATCCTCATCCCTGCATACTGCAGTGCTGTGGCAGGTGCCGCTTGGTAAAGAGACGAGACGAAAGACCTGCCGAGATTCTGACCTCGAATCGTCTTCCCAACGAATATCTGTGCAAAACTTATTGCATAATCTGTAGCAACAAGCCTGGCGTTCGTACCAGATCGCTCTTGCGAAAGAGCTTCGTGTGGGAAGAAAATCGAGATCACTGCCCAAAAAACAAAGTGCTTTTTCATTTCCCAGACCTTTCAGTGTGGGTTTGATTTTCTTATTCTAGTACTAGTAGTACACTTAATTTCTTAAAATGTCAATGAAGACATCTGTAGGTCACCTTTGTTACGCCTTTCCTCCAGTTCTCTTCTCTATAATTTCCAGTTCAACGTTTTTGGGCACGATAGCGTAGTGGTCAAATTCCATAGTTGAGGAACCACGACCCTCTGTCATGGAGCGGAGAGCTGTAACATATCCAAACATTTCGCTTAGCGGTACTTGGGCACGAACAACTTTTAATTCAAATCTGTCTTCCATGGCTTCTATCTGCGCGCGCTTGCTTGAGAGGTTACCTGTGATGTCGCCCATGAACTTCTCTGGTACAACTACTTCTACCTTCATGATTGGTTCCAAAATAACCGGTTTAGCTTTCTTAGCAGCTTCTTGGAAGGCTTGTGAAGCAGCTATCTTGTAGGCAATTTCCGATGAGTCGACATCGTGGTAACTTCCGTAAGTCAGTTCGGCAGATATTTCTGTCATCTTGTATCCAGCCAAAATACCTCTATCCA
>CAYHKS010000035.1:0-4937 GCA_964357345.1 uncultured Candidatus Saccharibacteria bacterium
ACTTCAATGCAGGCAACTCCACCCTAGGTTCTCTCACTACTGGAGTGATTACCTCAGGTCTCATCAACTCTCAGACCATCTCCTCAGCTGCTTCACTCACTGGCACACTCAATGTGACATCAGGCTTAACCACTCTCTCCAATCTCTTAATGACCGGTTCCTCAACTCTCCTAAACTTCACTGCAATCAATTCCACCAGCACCAATGCCACAACCACAAATCTCTTCTCCACCAATGCCTCCACCACCAACTTCTATGGAGCAGGGCTCAACACCTGTCAGTCAAACAATGTTCTAACTTATGATGGTGCTGGAAGGTTTGGTTGTGAAGCTGATGACTCAGGTTCAGGTTCAGCCTTCGCTTGGACCCCTACAGCATGGGGAGTCTCTACCTCAACCATGCTTGGATTCTTCAACGGATTCATCGCTACCGCTTCCTCCACCATAGACTCCAACCTCACTATCACTGGTAACTCCACTACTACTAATGCCACCACAACTACAATCTACAACTCTGGTATTGGTAAATTAGGTTCAGCTTTAATCGGAGGGGATGAAAATGGTGTCTCTGTTTGGGCTTACGGCGTTAACCTCAATACGATAGGTTTTAATGATAACCCTGGTTTCAAATCGGGGAGTGATGGAGGTTATGGAGCCCTATTTCAAACAAGCACGTCAGACGGTTCCTTCGATATGTATTTGGCAGGTAATACTTCTCCAGGAGGTACTCACGCTCATATAGCAACTATTGGTTGGAATACTTTAGGCGTAGTAACTGTCGGTCAAGGACTTTTGGCCACTAGAGCTACAACTACTAACGCTACCTCAACCAACCTCTTTGCTTCTGTCGCAACTCTTAATCAACTAAGAGTTGGTGGTTCGGCTACTACCACTATCAATACTTCAGGAGATCTTTTGGTGGTTGGCTCAACTACCCTTCAAAACTTCACCTTCGTTAATGCTACTGGTACTTCTGCTACCACCACCAACTTCTTCTCAACCACTGCTTCTAGTACCAACCTCTTTTCCACCTCACTCAACACAGGACTTATCACTTCAGGCAACATCAACTCTCAAACTATTTCTTCTGCAGCTAACTTCACTGGTACACTTACCGTCGCTACATCTATAACTAACCCAATACACATTGGTGGTACAGCAGTTGGTTCATCTCTCGAATTACGCTCCACCTCCGGAGTTGGTACCACAGACTTTATGAAGTTCACAGTTGGTAACAATGGAGCTCAAGAAGTTGGACGTATCACCAATGGTTCATACTTCGGTCTAGGCACCACCACTCCAAAATGGGCTCTCCAAATTTCTTCTTCCACAGCATCCCAACTCACTCTCTCTGATCCATCTGTTGCTACCAATAACCACTGGTCCTTCAGAAACGCAGGAGGTAACTTCTATCTCGCAACATCTTCAGCAAGTACCTTTGCTACTTCGACAAAGACAGCTCTTTCCATTGCTGGAGATACTGGCGTCATCTCCTTCGGCGATAGTGCTGGTACGGGTGACGCCAACTTCCAATTTGCTGGAGATACTGATGCGTGGTCTGTAGGGTATTACTCTGTAGACAAGACATTTAGAATTGCTTCTTCTACTAACCTCACCTCCAATGTCTACTTCCAGATAGGTAAGTCGGGTACCACGACCCTCTCTGCTGGGCTTGGTGCTGAATCTGGAAGTGATGAAGTGCTTTGTATTGACCCAACCACCTTTGAAGTGACTCGAGGTGGGGCATCATGTGCCGCTTCCTCCCTCCGATTTAAAGAGGATATTATAGATTCAACCTATGGTCTTGCATCTGTTCTCCAAATGAGGCCAGTGTCGTTTAAATATAAACAATCAGAGCGACCAAATGATACAAATCGATATCTCGGTTTCATTGCAGAAGAAATACTCACAGTCGTGCCAGAAGTAGTTGAATTTGATGCAGGAGGGTTGCCGGGTGGTATTGATTACGCAAAGCTCACCCCAGTTCTTGCTAAAGCAATACAAGAGCTCAATGCTAATTTCCTCGCCATCTCTTCCACTACAGCTAGCTCTACACCGGAGTCTCAATCATTTGCCCAAGGATTTTTCAGCAATATATTCGACAAAATCAAAGTATGGCTGGCTGATGCCGCCAACGGTATTGGAGATTTCTTTGCCACTAAGGTTCGCACCAAGGAACTTTGTGTGAGTGACAATTCAGGGGCCGAAACCTGTATAACCAAATCTCAACTTGATGCTTTGATATTGAATGCAACTAACGGTGGGGGATCAGTTTCTCCTACTCCGCCTCCATCTACCCCTCCTCCATCACCTGCTTCGACCTCAACTCCAGCCACTACTACTCCAATAACATTAGTTAGTATTGCCATAACCACTCCTGCGACTAAGCTCTCTTATATAGTAGGCGATACGTTAGACACATCAGGTTTGGAAGTGACAGGTACTTATAGTGATTCTTCCACTGCGTTGGTCTCTCCAGTTGTGGTAACAGGTTTTGATAGTTCAGTGCCTATTACTGGTCAAATTTTGACTGTCACGTTTGATGGACAAACCACGACATATTTGGTGGATATTATTGACATTGTCTCTCCTCCAGCTACTTCTGCTACAACCACGACACCATGACGAGGAAAAAAACTATAATCGTCTTCGTTTCAACAATGATTAAGAGAATACCAGTTTTAGTTTTATTATCTATCTTTACTTTTTCCCCCTTAACAATAGAGGCCTTTACCACTGGACCTAATACTGCGGGCACTATTACAGAAGCTGGGGTAACTGGTTGTACGAACAATGCATCAACGTGGAGCACAACCGCTAGCGTTTATGCCACCAACGACTCGACAGTTTCAACCTATGGTAGTGCCACGAACTGGGATGCTACAGAAACTTCAGACGAAGTACGACTTGCTAATTTTGGGTTTAGTATAACAGGCACAGTTACCGGTATTACAGTGGAGGTCCTTGGATGGGAGTCCCTATCTGGAACAGCCAACTACACCGATGTTATCCTTTTTACCACTGCGGGAACAGAAGTTGGCTCCGATAAGGCCACGGGGGCCCTGCCAACCGCCGACCCAGGCACCACTTATCAGACTTTCGGAGGATCAGCAGACACATGGACAGCTGGACTAACGGCTGCTCAAGTCAGTGCGAGTTCCTACGGAGTTGTCTTATGTTGGACTGCTGGCTCTGCCAATTCGCAGGTATCTCTTGACCACGTCCGGATGACTATTGAGTATACAAATTCTGCTCCAACCCTCTCCATTGCTCAACCAGATGGTACGAGTGACACTGTATCTGTCGGAAGCTCTTACAATATTACATACACGTCTGCTGATACTGACAACGTTGTTACGACCGCTTTTTTTTACGATACAAACAATAGCGGTCTTGACGGGACGACTATCTCTGGTGCCTGTGCTACTGCAGCAGAAGGCACAAACGCTACCTGTTCCTGGGACACAACAGGGGTTACCCCTGGGTCTTATTATGTATATGGGACTACCAACGACGGTGTTAACGCTGTTACAAGTGCCTATTCTTCAGGACAGATTACAATTTCTGCCAATCCTCCTACAGTGACCACAAACGCAGAAACAAATGTAACGCTAAGCTCTGCTACGATGAACGGAGAGATCACAGTCACGGGGGGTCAAAACTCCACGGCTAGAGGTCTTGCATGGGGAACAAATTCCACTCTCACAAACGGAGACACCTCGACCACCACAGAATCCGGGGATTTTGGTTTGAGCACATTTAGTCAAAATGTGTCGAATCTCAAAGCGGCAACCACCTACTACTTTAGAGCCTATGCGACGAACCCGGCTGGCACTGGTTACGGGGCTATAGACAACCTTGTAACCTCTGCGGCTTCGGCCTCACAAACTAGAAAACTTAGACTCTTTAGTGGTCAAAAAGTTATTTTAATGAATGGTAGGGTTATCCTTCAAAAACAATAGTGATGAGTAAAAACAAAATAATTTTTTTACTTATTGCTCTAGCCCTTATGAGTTTTCTGTTTATCAAAGGAGATGATGCAGAAGTTGTTAAAGAAAGTGTTCAAACTGTTGTCCCTGCAGGATGGAGAGAGTATAGAAGTGATAAGTACAAATTCGGGGTCTCATATCCGAAGGAGATAAAAGCCAGTGAGTATGATGAAGGGGGAGGAGCTTCAACTATTATTTATGAGGATGTAAAAAATGTTCAAGGTTTTCAAGTTTTTGTCACTCCATACCAAGAAACTCAAGTTAGCATTGAGAAGTTTAAGAGCGACGTTCCCTCTGGGGCTATGAAGGAACCGAGGGAGGTGCTTGTTGCTTCTTCTACAGCAACGGCTTTCTATAATAATCATCCAATATTGGGCGAGCTCTTTGAGGTTTGGTTTATTAAAAATGGCTTTCTATATGAGGTAACCACTCTCAAATCGCTTGAGCCTCTGCTTACCGAAATTATAAAAACATGGCGTTTTATATAAAATCTTTTTTCATAGCTCTCTTGCTTGCTTTGGCTGTGCCGGCTTTGGCGCAAGACTCTTCTTCAACTAATTTTCAAATATTTGCTCCAGTCATCCAACCCGGAGGATTTTCCACTTCTTCGACATACTCTCTAACTAGTGCTTTGACACAACTGGGTATTGGCACCTCAACTACGCAAGGAAGTGCCAGCCAAGTATTTGCTGGTTTTCTCTATTTTCCATACATTAGTACTCCGGTTGTTTCTGCCACAGCTGGAGATGCACAAGTCGCCCTGACGTGGACAGCTGCCAGTGGAGTGCTGGGTTGGTCAGTTGGGGAATATTCTGTTGGACAATCAACTGCTTCAGGTGGTCCATACTCTTTCACCAATGTTGGTAATGTTCTTGCATCAACTCGTAGTGGGCTCACAAATGGCACTACCTACTATTTTGTTCTTCGAGTTTTGGATACTCAAGGCAAT
>CAYHKS010000036.1:0-4933 GCA_964357345.1 uncultured Candidatus Saccharibacteria bacterium
AAGGACTTCACCATACCTTCACAGCCGGATCTCATAGGCGAGGTCATCAAGATCACGCAGTATTCGGTCATCAGCCCGAAGACTCACAAGCCGACTGCCCTCAAATGCTCGATCGGCCTGCGCAAGAAGATGCATCTCCTCCTGTCAGGCCCGAATGGTATAGGCAAGTCGACGCTTTTGGAGAGGATCGTGAATGATGGACCGACGGGCAAAAATGGGATAACCATCACCGACGGCATCCGCGTGGGCTACTACCGACAGGATTTCTCCATGATGGATTTCAATGATACGGTCTACGAATCGTTGGAGAAGATCATACGCTCCGTCGAAGGCCGCCTCATCGAAACCGAGCTCCGCGCCGTGGCCGCCAGCTTCCTCATAGGGAAGGATGCCATCCACACGCGCATCGGCTCGCTCTCGGAAGGGCAGAAGGGTCTCGTCGCCTTCGCCCGCCTCGTCCTCCTGCGCCCCGGTCTCCTCATCCTCGACGAGCCCACCAACCACATCAATTTCCGCCATCTCCCAGTCATCGCCCGTGCGCTCGACAAGTACGAAGGCGCCATGATCCTCGTCAGTCACGTGCCCGAATTTGTGGCTCAAGTGCGCATTGATGAGGTGCTGGAGATGGGGAAGTGATAAGGCGCAAGACCTCTTCCAATGTTTTTGGGGCTACTTACTTGAAGGCTTCAGGGTATGTATTCCGCAGACATTTTATGTCATCACGGTCTAGAACCCCGTAATAGATTTTTTTACCGGCCTGCGAATGAAATAATGCTGAGGCTTGCATTTGAGACTTAACATAAGAACTGATTGGGCCCTCGTATACAACAAGAAAAAGCTCTGCAGGCTCTTCAAACAAACGTGTTATTTGCGTGCCGCGTTTACCCATCTTCTCTGGAGTTAGTTCGCCTGTTGTTGCCAGCCCTTTAAATGCCATTGCAGTCGCAATACGTCTTCCATTTAGCTGGACTTTTGTAGTATACAAGTCGCTTCTTTCACCGCCCCAATCCTTAAAAGTTCCTGATTGGCCAATAATTTTCTGTATACCCCTCTTAAGTTTAGCCTCATAAAGGCGCTTTAGGTTTGGGGTTGAATTGATAGTGGTCCCACTTAATCCCTTGAATATATCATCTATAAAAACCTCCATTATTTTTCCTCTAGGAGGCATGGCTACCTTTATTGTAAAGCCACTTCGATCTTTGGGATTTCGTTTGGTGATCAGTTTCTCGATTTTTGATGGAGTTTCAGCTATATTCAGGACTTTTTTATAAGTTTTAGCGTAAAAACTATTTTTTGTGTAAACGATTAGCTTCGTCTTTAGGTCCTTATGTTTTTTGACCAGCCCATTCGCATCTAGATTGCCACCTTCTTGCAGAACCGCCATTTTAGTGAGTCCTGTGAGGTTTGCAATATAGTCGACTGTTTTAGTAGGACTCTGGTTTTTGTATACTGCAGCAAAAACCTTCCTACGCTTGGCTGATCGTTTAAGATATTGTGCGGCGTGTTCAATGTACTCAGGTGCATTGGCCCGAATATCTGATGAGTCTATAGGGCTTTGAGTGTTGAGTGACATGACCTTATTGTCATACCAGATTTAATTTCTTGGGACCATCCTCTCAATAGTCTTGTATGAAACTCCCAATGCTGTTCCAATATCCTTAGTGCTAACGTCTTTTTTAAGTAGGCTCAAGACCAGAAGTTTCTTAATGTCCCGAAGCGTCTCCAATACATCTTGCTCCTTTATTGAGTTGTTATTTTTTTGCATGTTGTCAGTTTAGTATCTTAGGAGTACTATATATGCTAAGTAAATCGTACCAAAAGACTATCATGGAAAAAGAACTACAACAAATCACCAAATTGCATAGTGAAACTGTCAAACTCCTTGTTTTGCTTGTCAGAAAAGGTGAAATTCAGCAAAATCTTATAACTCAACTTGCTAATGCGGGTTTTGGAACGAAGAGAATTGCAGAATTGCTTGGTACTACTCCTAATACCGTGAATGTAGCGATACAAAAAGCTAAACGAAGGAAAAACAAATAATATGTCCATAACAAATGAAGAAAATTTGGAACAAATTAGGAAACTATTGCAACAGAGTGTTGCGATCCAGCTCTACATAAACGGTTGCACTAAAGAACAGATTCGAAAGCATCTGCGTATTGCCGATGCGGCCGTGATTGAAATGCTCAAAGGTGTCAAAATAAAACAAGAAAATGAATAACGAAGATCAAATCATAGAGAAACTCGATCAAATTCTTAAGGTTCTAAGTATCCAAGTGGGTGCTGACAAGAGTGTTACCGAACGTGCGTGGCTGCTTAAGATTGCGGGAGTAGATAATCTCACAATAGCAAAGGTGTTAAATACAGACGTCAAAACTATAAGAACTCTCATATCAAGGTCGAAGAAAAATCAGGGACTTTAAAATACCATGACCGATAAAAAAGACAGAACAGAACAAATCCTCGCAGTTCTACTCATAAACTCTTTGAAAGGAGCCACTGTTGCTGACAAAGTTAAACAGCTTAATCTTGCTGGATTTTCTAATATTGAGGTAGCTGACCTCCTAGAAACAACCACTAACCATGTCGCTCAGGCATTGTTTAAGGCCAAGAAAAAACCAAAGAGTAAAAAAGTTAAATGAGCCGAGTCGTTGATTTTAGGAGAACAACCTTGTTTTCTACCGAACGGGTCGGTAAATGTGGAAATAATATAGGACGATCAGTTTACCCAAAGTTGTATGTTATAGAAAACTTACTTCGGATAACTCTACACTCTATACTCGCTGCGCAGTTGGGTAATGGGTGGTGGCAAATCGCTGTGGATACTGCAGTACGGGGTAAGGCCACTCGTTTCCGTAACACATACTCAGCAAGACCTTGGCACACAAGTCCGGGCAATCACGACATTTATTATGTGGACTTACGTGATTTAGTAGAAATAGCTCGTGCTAACTCGCATCTTCTTTCTCCCGTAATCATTGATATAAACCATTGGATTACGCAAATTGAGTCGATAAGATTTCCACGGAACCTTACAGCCCACATGAATTTTCCTAATGCGAACGATAGAAAAAAGGTGGACATCATCTTTAATGATTTAAAAACCCTAGTTATTTCACTACAGCAAAACTCAGCGGTTGCCTTCCAGATCCCATAAGAACTTTCAATTTAATCGTAAACTTTACTATTGCCAAAATCGCGCTAAACTGGCCGTATGTCAGATATTTCCAAAATAACCAGGAAAATTGTCTCGTTTAGAGATAAGAGAGACTGGAAACAGTTCCACAATCCTAAGGATACGGCATTGTCATTAGTGCTTGAGGCAACTGAAGTCATGGAACACTTTCAGTGGAAAAATCTCAAGGAGGCCGAGAAACATATAAAAACAAATAAGGTAGATATAGGGGAGGAGCTCGCCGACACACTTTATTGGATTCTGCTTATGAGTAATGATTTGAAAATTGATATCCTAAAAGCTCTTGAAAATAAACTAAAGAAGAATGAGATTAAATATCCTGTGAGTAAGTCTAAAGGAAAGCATACAAAGTATTCAAAGTTATGAAAAATATTTTCCTTGCACCTCGGGCCAATGAGACATCACACGAAAACTTTGAATCATCAATTATTGTTGGTCGTAGTTATAAGGTACTTGAGCCTTACCTAGACGAAGAAGAAAAGAAAATACTCTCGAAATATTTAGAGATAAAAATACGTATTTGGGGTAATAAAGAATCTCTCTTGTCTCGTTGGAAAAAGATGAAAGAGGGGGACTACGTCCTTTTTTATGCAAAAGGGATTTTTAATTATAGTGCGAGAGTAGTCTTAACTAAACATAGTCCAGAACTCGGAAGAGAGATTTGGAAAGTGGATGAGGACGGAGAGCCTTGGTCATGTTTATTTTTTGTTGACAATCTTAATGAAATTAATATACCAATAAGGGTAGTCCAAGAGTTGGCTGAGTATGAACCGACCTGGGATCGTGTTCAAGGATTCATGCCTCTAAATGAACTTGGCACAAAGGCAATAATCCAAAAATTTGGAAGTATAGAATCATTTTTGGGCCAAAAGGCTGAGGTTTACAAAGTTATTGAGGATATAATTGAACAAAAGGAAGATGAAATTGTTGAAGACAGCGATACTGACGAAGTGGTTGATAAGGAGAAGTTGCTCGCTGATGCACAGAATTATCACAATGTTTCACCATCGCACGTTGTAGTTGATTCTCCACACAAGACACGAGTTGAAAACAAAATTCAGAAGAAGCGTATTGCTAAGCTAGAGGGACATTCGTGCCAAGTATGTGGTTGGTCGCTCGGATGGACTAACAGTAAGGGCAAGAAGGTAAAACGTATTGATGTCGACCACATAATTGATAAAGCTAAGGGTGGTGGTGAGGAAGTGAAGAATCTCTGGGTCCTTTGTCCTAATTGTCACGTTAAGAAGACCTTAAAAGTAATCACAATAGATTTGAGTAACAAAGTCCTGCGCGAGGGTGATCAGGAGGTTAAAATGCACCACGATAGCCACCTTGAGTGGTTTAAAGTCAGCTAACCATTCATGCCCACTACCCGTTCCAAACTCGTCGTCACTGTGCCGCTTGATCACGCCGATGTCGTGCGGCAGGCGATTGGCGAAGCGGGCGGAGGAAAGGTGGGGAAGTACGCATTTTGCAGCTTTTCGATGCGGGGCGTGGGGCGATTCATGCCTCTTCCGGGAGCAGAGCCGCATATCGGGGAAGTCGGGAAGCCGGCCGAAGTCGAGGAAGAGCGGATAGAAGTGACTTGCGAGGATACCGTACTCGAAAGCGTCATCGCGGCTATCAAGAAGGTCCATCCGTATGAGGAGGTGGCGATAGATGTGTATAAGCTCGAAACCGTTTAACATGATCACCAAACTTGGCGAACTCTCTGCGGCTCCTGCCCTTAGGCGTATA
>CAYHKS010000037.1:0-4881 GCA_964357345.1 uncultured Candidatus Saccharibacteria bacterium
TGTAGTCGGCCATAAATTTTGAAATATTTAAATTATCTACTATAAAATTCAATCACTGCCCCAAGGTCAAACACTGACTGTTGCTTGTCATACACCGGCCTCCCTACCATTTTCGCTTCCATCTTTTCCGGACTAACGGTAAGCCAAGCTGGTACTGATGCTCCCTTGAGACGTTCGTCTATTGCTACAAAAAGCCCGCTTGAACGACTCCCCTCTCTCACACCCACCACATCTCCCTCTCGAAGCTCAATTGATGGTATGGTCACACGCCGACCATTCACCGTTGAGTGGCCGTGCGCAGCCATTTGGCGGGCTTGAAGTCGAGTTTTGGCCAAGCCAGCTCGATAGAGAGCATTATCAAGTCGTAGTTCAAGTGACTGAAACAATTTTTGAGTCGGTTCCGGAGCTGAAAGAGACTTTTTGACATACTTGGCAAATTGTCTCTCGCTAACTCCATATGAAAAGCGGGCTTTTTGTTTTTCAATAAGTTGTTTACCAAATTCAGATTTTGGCCTAGTTGGCATAGTTCCACTCTTTTCTTTACGTGAAAGGGAGAGAGCGTACTTTTGAGTCTGCGTTTTTTCAAATATTGGAGCTCCTAGTCTGCGAGCAAGCTTGAATTTTGGTCCCATTCTCATAAATTTATTTTTATAGTGAGTTTATCGAACTATGCGCGTCGTGGCTTAGGTGGCTTAGGCCCGTTATGAGGCACAGGGGTCATATCAGTAATAGAGAGAAGGTTGATCCCTTTAGAAATAAAACCCCGGACCGCTGATTCGCGTCCGGAGCCTACACCCTTCACACTTACGCTCACTTCCTTAATGCCAAATTGAGTGGCCTTATCACCGATCACCTCACCAATCTTGGCTGCAGCAAACGGTGTTCCCTTCTTAGCTCCCTTAAAACCGAGAGCTCCAGAAGTTGACCAGGCTAGAACATTCCCCTTTTGGTCAGCCAAAACCACCTTAGTATTGTTGTAGGTTGATTCTACATTGAGCACCCCAATTTCTATATGCTTTTTAGTGGTAGGTTTAGCAACATTAGCTACAGGAGTAGCCTCAGCCGCTTTCTTGGCCTCTGGTGCTACCTCTGTTTCTGTTATTCTTTTCTTACCCATTTTTATTCAATTTCTACTATGTTTTTTCAACAACCCGACGGCCGGTTCCCATTGTCTTTCTCACGTTACCCCGACGAGTACGTGAATTAGTTTTGGTGCGCTGTCCGCGAACTGGGAGTCCACGCTGGTGACGCACCCCTCTGTAAGCCTTAATGTCCTTTAACCTCTTGATATTACCTGCAACCTCTCGCTTTAAATCTCCCTCAAGAGTGAACTTCTCCACGATGCCTCTTATACGATTTTCCTCTTCGATAGTGATATCCTTAGGTTTTTTTGAAGAGAGAACGTCAGCCTCCTTCAATATGAAGGTTGCTCTAGACCGTCCAATTCCAAAAAGCGCACTAAGGCCGATATCAATACGCTTATCCTCGGGGATGGTAATACCAAGTAATCTCATTTATCCTTGTCTCTGTTTATGTCTTGCGTTTGCTTTACAAATTACGTAAACGTACCCTTTGCGTCTGACAATTTGGCACTTACCACATATTTTCTTGACAGACGCCTTAACTTTCATAAGAACAAATATTGTAACCGAACCATCTTTTCTTGTCAACAGTTAAGACGGCGGGTGGTTTAAAGACGCTTAATAATGCGGGCTTTGCCCCCATATGGCTCTAACTCTAGCACGACTCTGTCCCCCACCAAAACTCTTATTCTGTGAAGTCTCATTTTTCCCGATAAATAGGCTAAGAGATCTCCCTCAAGCCCCTCTAGCGGAGTATCGAGCTTGACTCTAAACATAATGTTAGGAAGGGCCTCTGTAACAATCCCCGTACGTTCGAGCTCTTGGTTTTGTGTCATTTTAACGAACCTCTATCTTAATCTTTGACGCATCATTTGGGAAGCTCGATTTCCAAAAAGGCCTGACAACTGCTGAAGCCTCTTTAATTGAGGGGTACTGTTTCAACAAATTATCAACTTCAGATTTCTTTGTACCAGCAAGATCAGCAGAAAGTGCCAACTCATTTGTTACTGCAAGTAGTTTGGCAGATCCACTTAAGCTTATCTTTATTGTAGGAATACCCACTAGATTTCCCCCGGCTTCAGCAAAAACGGCTTTCAAGTTTGATAAATCCGGAAAATCAAATTGGTTGCCCATTTCCTTAGACTTTAATTTTTGATTTGAAAGATACAGAGCCATGTCAACTCTTTTGATAATTACAGCATTTAAGTCAGCCTTAATAGTAACTTTGGCTGAAGACTCACTTCCATTTTCAATAGGTTGAAGTTCGTAACTAATTTGCACAAGATCAGGGAAAAGTACAAAGTCAGAGGGAACTTGAGCACTTGCTTGAGTCAGAAGCTCGCCCTTAAGACTACCTTCGAGCGTCTCCCTTGCCTTAGCTAAATCTTCCTTACTTACTTTTTTTCTCACCCCAACAAATCCGCCTTCCATGGGAGTTTTTGATCTACCGAAAACAGTTTCAAACTTTGGACCTCCCTTAAGTCCTGGCAATGTAAAGTCTGTAAGCCCAATGTTATAAGCTACTCCTGGCTCATCGGCCACCGCGGTAACCTCAACACTCCCTTTTGCCGGAATAGTTACATTTTCTGTAATTCTATAGATTTTCTTTTCTGGAGTTTCTAAACGAGTTGATTTGACCAGTTGCTGGGCCGAGCTCTGCTCATTGTATATAACGACCTGGCCAGTTGCCTTCGTAGATACTGTCTCCTCGCCTGTTGCTTTTACGTCTGCACTCTTTTCGCCAGCTAGTTTTATAAGACTAAAGGCCAACTCTCCTTCCTTAGCCGTTTTTTGTAGCACGTAAACATCTTTATTGAAGACTAGTTCCGCTTCCTTAGGTGTATATGAGAAGACTGCCCCGACACGCAAAGAAACTATTGCCAATGCCACCACAGCAATTATCACAAGAGCTACAATCCATCTCTTTTTTCTGTTGGGAGTTTCGCTTGAAGTAAATGGGCTTACGGATGGAGGAGTTGGAGTAAAAGCAGTTGGCACATCAACTTGAGGAACGCTTCTGATTGGTTCACTCTTTCTTATAGAGAGTGGGATGTCCCGTATTGACCTTTTGCTTGATGGAACAATGTCTTCAATTTTCTTTGGCATATATGTAGATTTTATATCAATTTATTAAATTTGAGAAGGATGCAAGCATTAACATTCTTTCATCACTCAATATTTGCTCTGTTCCTGCGGCTAGCTCCTTCGTGAAGGAATTCGTTTCTCCCATCATAATAATGTTTTTCCCTTTAAAAATATTTTCCAAAAATGTTTCCATTATTTTTCCAGAACCGGGTGGGGTTAACAAAAAAATGGAGTAAGGCACATCAGCACTCTTCTTTATCCTCTCTTCTACATCCTTCCAGAGAGACCTCCATATGTCCTCGTGGCTCGTTAGGACCTCGTCGATTACTTGGGTCGTGGATTGATCAAGGGCTTCGTGAGCAAAAAGGGAGAGGTGAGAATGGGCAATCTCTTCCTTGACCCCCAGTTTTTCCGCCACTGCACGAGCTATCGACCCCGGGCCAAAAGCCAGAGACTCCTTAATTGCGGAACTACCATGATGAAGAAATAGGATGTCAGTAGCTTCCGCGGTCACGTCAATTAGGAGAGCGGAGTGGATACTTCGATAGGAGTGAGAAAGAATTTTATAAAAAACATAAATGAAACTATGCATTGCTACTCCCTTCTTTAATCCAACTGTCTTTATTAGTTCATTTTCAATTTTTTCAATAAAATCTTTTGTTGTAGCACTCAAGATGAGACTTAGTTCTGCTTCGTTTACTTTTCCACCAATTGGCTCAGATGTTGAGTAACCATTGAGGTAAAGCCTCAGAACAGATGACTCGAATATTTGACCCTCTTCCTTAAAAGACTCGTGAAGTTGTGCATTAAAAGTTTTTTTCTCTTCTGCTAGGATCAGATTTAACATTTCCTTGTCAAAGACAAAGCTTTCTTTTTTCAAGATTCTGGTTGTTCTAAGGTAGGAGTCTATCCAGGGCGAGGAGAAAGTTACTATAGCCTTGTCTATGCCTCCTGAAAATCCTCCATCCTTAATCAGGGCTAGCTCGGAAACAATTTGCGAGAGAGTGTTACGAAGAGAAGAGAGCATTGCCACCTCCATATCTTTTGGTGTTCTGGTTTTGGCCCACAGGTAGGGTGTTTGGGTTCTCGCTAGTATCTTGGGTACATTCTGGGATTTTCCTGATACTAAGGCTGCTCCGGTAGAACCGGAGTTTATATCAATAGCTAATGTTACGTCGCTCCCTTTTCCTCCCAATCTAAAGTTCATCTATCTATTGTAGCGTAGCTTTGATTCTTCGCACACCCGCGGAGATTGCCTCCTCTTTGTCTATCTTGAATACCCCCAACTCCTTAGTGTTTAAAACATGTGGACCTCCACAAAATTCTTTGGAGTAATCCCCAATTTTATAGACCGAAACTTGGTCTGGATACTTTTGGTCAAAAAAGTGAAGAGCTCCTGACTTAATTGCTTCCTCCTTCCCCATAACTACATTTTCAACAGGTATAGCCTCCACTATTTTGCTGTTCACAATATCCTCTACTTTCTTCTTTTCCTCATCAGTCATTTTGCGTGAGAAGGCAAAATCAAATCGAAGCCTCTCTGGAGTAATATTTGAACCCTTTTGCATTACTTCACTCCCCAAGACATCTCTTAGTGCTTGGTGTAGTAGGTGTGTAGCTGTGTGATACTTAATCTCTATCTCACTATGTCCCGCCAACCCTCCCTTAAATTTTTGTTCTGAACCAGCTCGCGAAAGTTCTTGATGCTTCTTAA
>CAYHKS010000038.1:0-4716 GCA_964357345.1 uncultured Candidatus Saccharibacteria bacterium
TTACCTCTCGCATTTTACCGTTTGCAAACAATATCTATAACACGGAAGGAGGTACACATGTTACGGGGTTCAAAACTGCACTGACAAGAACCTTGAACACCTATGCTCGTAAAAATAATTTGGTTAAGGAGAGCGAAGATAACTTTACCGGTGATGACGTTCTTGAGGGTTTGACGGCGGTTATATCTATAAAACTTAAAGAGATTCAGTTTGAGGGACAAACCAAGGGAAAACTGGGGAGTGTTGAAGCCCAAACTATGGTCACTACTGTTTTTGGCGAGGCCTTCTCAATGTTTTTAGAGGAAAATCCAGATGACGCTCGAGCTATCATAGGCAAGGTAGTACTTGCTCTTAAGGCTAGAAAGGCGGCCAAGGCTGCCAAGGACTCTGTGCTTCGTAAGGGAGCTCTAGAGGGCATGACTCTCCCAGGTAAGCTTGCAGATTGTCAGAGTAAGTCGGCAGAAGAGTCCGAGATATTTATCGTTGAGGGAGATTCCGCCGGTGGTACAGCCAAAATGGGGCGTGATAGGCGCACTCAAGCCATTCTTCCTCTACGGGGTAAGATTTTAAACATAGAAAGAGCTCGTTTGGACAGGATGCTTGGGAGTGAGCAGATTAAAAATTTGGTTGTAGCTTTGGGCACTGCGATTGGAGATACCTTTGATCTCTCGAAACTTAGATACCACAAAATTATTTTAGCCACAGATGCCGATGTCGACGGAGCTCACATCCGTACACTTCTTCTCACTCTGCTCTATCGACATTTCCGTCCAGTGATTGATGGGGGATTTGTTTATATTGCTCAACCACCACTTTATAAAGTCAGAAAGGGGAAGGAGGTCTTTTATGCCTACACAGATGCCGAGAAAAATAAAATTACAGGAGGCGATATGAATGTGGAAGATACTATTGAAGAGAATGCAGATATTACAAACGAAAATGAATCAGATGAATTAGAAGCTAGCAGCAAGAAGCTAGAAGCTAAGAAACCGAAGGTTTCGATCCAAAGGTACAAAGGTCTAGGAGAGATGAACTCTGAAGAGCTTTGGGAAACCACTATGGATCCAAAGGTGCGTATATTAAAACAGGTTAATGTGGAAGATGGACGTGAGGCCGACAAAATCTTTGATATCCTCATGGGCACCGACGTCCCATCTCGAAAAAGTTTTATTCAAAGCAACGCCAAGAAGGCAACTTTGGACGTGTAGATTTTATATACTCTCTGGATTTATTCCTGGGTATTTTTTCAATTTTGGCTAAATGTCGCCTATAGGTCAGTAAAGTTTTGAAGACGGAGCGTAAATCCATGCCTAATATGAGCCTTATTTCAAAAGGAGTCTTTACACTTGTGACAAAATCTTTGTAATGAAAAGTAAGTTGGTTATCCACACTTATCCCAAATATTTTCCTATAGAATACAAAATGCGGGGCTTCAAGCTTCGCAAACAAAAAACACCGGGTATTCGTGGACCTAAGATGTTTAGATGGAGCCAACTCATTGGCGATTGATCATCGCAGGAGATATTCTCAAATATCTCTAATGACCAAGATCTTGTTCAATCTAAACTTTTTGTCCTCGAGCTCAACCAGGTGTTTTTGTTTGTCTCTAAATCCTATAAACCTATCGCAATTCTATATCCTTCTATAATTTGTAGATATCTTCTTATCCCCAAGAAGTCAAAAGGCCCTATATAAAGGTTTTTTTAGAACTTTTTATCAGAACTATAGGTTGCCTGTCAAGTAACAAATATTGGGAACTATATACATTATTACCCTAGGATAGATAAGCGTATACTAGGATTGCAAGGCAACTCCACCATATCAAAAAAGTTTTAAGAGCTTGCCTCCAGTCGAAGGGAATTTCCGTTAAGCGATATTGCGTACTTGAATGGAATGGAGAGAACTTGGCATCTGTCTTCCCCTCCCAAACTCGGTAAGTAGTCAACGGGATAACAGGAATTAAGAAAAAGGTAAACCATTTTGTGGCAATATAAGAACCATCTGAGTCTATATTCTTCTTTCCATATAACATAGTACCTGTGCCTTGATACGTTTTCATTTTTTCTTCTTAATTTCGTCTTTCACTTTCGATACAAATTCATCAACTGACATTGCGCCGAGTTTGGAGCCTGCCCCGTTGGAAGTCGAAGGCTTTCCTTCGGGGTCACGACCTTCGACAGTTACAACATTGTCAGAAACTTCTTTGTCACCAATCACAAGCATATAGAAAACTTTTTCGGTTTTGGCATTTCTGATTTTTTTACCAAGAGATTCGTTTGATTCATCCAGTTCTGATCGGATGCCTTCATCCATCAATTGCTGGTGAACTTCTTTAGCGTATTCAAAATGCCCTTCACCAATTGGTAAAACTTTTACCTGTATCGGTGCAAGCCAGAGTGGGAAGGCTCCCATATATTTTTCAATCAAGAAGGCCACCATGCGCTCAATGGCACCGATAGACGAGCGATGGACGACGAAGGCTCTGTGAGGCTTGCCATCCTCACCGATGTAATCAAGTTCAAAACGTTGAGGAGAAGATAGATCGTATTGCACAGTATAAATAGTATCTTCTTTGCCATTAGCATTTTTCATCTGCACATCAATTTTTGGTCCGTAGAAGGAGGCTTCATCTTTGACCTCTTCAAATTTCACTCCACGTTCCTCCATTAACTTTCTCAAAAGTTCTTCGGCTTTTTCCCATCCGACATCATCTTTGTAGTACTTCTCCGTGTTCGCTCTATCTCCAAGCGAGAGTCTGTACCAATAATCTTTGCTTATATCAAGACCGAAAATCTTGTTGGCATATTCGATCAAGTCTAGCGCCTTGCCCATTTCTTCCACCGCCTCTTCCTCGTTCTTACAAATTATATGTGCGTCAGAAAGACAGAAGGTTCGAGCTCGGATGATACCCATCAACTCTCCTGATTGTTCGTAGCGGTAAAGTTGAGCAAGTTCGGCAATACGCATAGGAAGATCCCGATACGAACGAGGCTTCGTAAGATAAAGCTCAAAGTGATGTGGGCAAGTCATAGGGCGAAGCATGAACTCCTCGTCGTCTATGACTATAGGTGCGTACATAGAGTCTTTGTAATGAGGATAGTGCCCTGACTTCTTGTATAAATCGAGTCTGGCAATGTCAGGAGTTTTGACGTGCAGATACCCACGCTTAATCTCTTCATCCACAATAAATCTCTCAAGTTCGCGCCGAATAGCCGCACCCTTAGGGAGCCAAAGGGGGAGCCCCTTGCCAACAACGTCGGAGAAGGTAAAGAGCTCTAGTTCCTTACCAATCTTTTTATGATCTCTATCTTCAGACATGGTTCAATGGTAGCAAAATTGACATTACTGGGCTAGAGGAGTTAAATCAAACACAGACCAATCACCGGAGGACACATGCTCATCTCGACCTTCAGGTTTGTGCTCGCAGGAGTCATTTTCATCTTCGGATGTATTGCGAGCTTCGTTGGCAACAACTGTATTCGTCTGGCCGACTGGATTGCTGGACCGGCTGTCGCGAGAGTTCTCAACGTTTTTCTGAAGGATGATCGTAGCAGTTCAGAGACGGGTTGAACCGTCTCTTTTCTTTTATAATGCTTTTATCTTTTCGGCTATGAAGCTAGTTTCTCCATTTCTTTTGGAAACTTTTCCTTTTATTGCAATACAGTTCTCGGGCAAAATAAATTGTTTAAACTCTTCATACACGCGGGGGAAGATGACTACATCTGTGCTCCCTGTTAAGTCTTCTAATTTTATAAAGACCATTCTCTCGTTACCTTTGGTTGTGACCTCACGAATATCTGCAATTATTCCGCCAATGACAGTCAAATCATTTTCTCTAAGATCAGCCAGTTTTTTAATATTCATATCTTTCGCCTCAAACTTTTCTCGGTGAGCATCTAGTGGGTGGCCAGAGATGTAGAGACCCAACAACTCCTTTTCCCACTGAAGTTTATCTTTTTGTGTTGCCGATGGTCCAGAATCAAGTCGAAGGGCAGGGATACTTGATGTATCAGCCATAGTTCCAAAGAGGGAATCTTGATTACTAACTTTTGCTCCCGACTCTTTATGATACGAAAGAAGCTTCTCTATGTTGTTTAGCATTTGACCCCTTTCCCCAAAGTCATCTAATGCCCCAGCTTTGATGAGAGACTCAAGAGATCTTTTGTTTAGGTTTTTATCTCTCACTCGCTCTAAGAAGTCGATAAGAGATTTATATTTACCCTTAACTTTTCTTTCTTCTATGATAGCTGTGGCAATGTTTTGGCCAAAGTTTTTTATAGTGACGAGACCAAAGCGAATTTTGTATCGGTCTGTCTGGTTTTGTTTGGGAGGCACCGTAAATTGTGAGTAACTCTCATTAACTGAAGGAGGTAGGACATCTATACCCATTCTCTTGCATTCAGCCACCATCCTACCAATAGTTTCCACGTCTCCGGATTCTGCCGATAAGACTGCAGACATATATATTTCAGGGAAGTTTGCTTTCAAATACGCAGTGATGTAAGCAACATGCCCATAGCTTGCAGCATGTGCCTTATTGAAGCCGTAACCTTGGAAGGGGACGAAGAGTTCCCAGAGAGCCTCGGCTTTTTCCTTAATCATCCCGCCATGCTTGATGCAACCATCCACGAACATGACGTGTTGCTTGCGCATTTCCTCCGGAATTTTTTTACCAACAGCTTTACGGAATTTATCCACCTCGCCCCATGTGTACCC
>CAYHKS010000039.1:0-4451 GCA_964357345.1 uncultured Candidatus Saccharibacteria bacterium
TTTCGACGAGCGGGGGTGGTGCATATAGTAGTGCTTTCCGGCTACAACATCACTATCATTGCCGAATTCCTTTTCCTAATCTTTGGTTTTTGGGGATCGCGCAGGGCGGCTTTGGTCTCTGCTCTGGGAGTAGTGCTCTTCACACTAATGTCGGGAGGTTCTGCTACGGTTGTGCGTGGGGCGATTATGGTGCTTCTTCTTCTTTTGGGTAAGCTGATGCATCGCGCTGGTTCGTCCTCAAGGATTTTGCTTTTTACCGCTGTCTTAATGTTACTTTGGAATCCTAAAGATTTGGTCTTTGACCCTTCATTCCAATTGAGTTTCCTCGCACTTTTCGGACTTATATATGGAGCACCAATAATCGCCAAAATGACTTTGCCTGCTCACGGTCAAGAGGGAAATTCGCGACCAAAATCATTTTGGCTTGAGCTTATTTGTGTTACTCTCGCTACTCAAGTCTTTGTCTTCCCATATCTTTTGTACAACATGGGCAATTTCTCACTCGTTTTCCTTCTCTCCAATCTTTTAATCCTTCCAATACTTCCGATTGTTATGTTGGTAGGATTTTTAGCGTCACTTCTGTCATTCGTATCGGTTATCCTGGCATGGCCGCTCACCTTCATCTCTCACCTCCTTCTCAAATGGGTACTTTTTGTTGCAGAATTTTTGGGGAATCTCTCTTTCGCTTCAATTCAAATAGAAAACTTCCCTCTCTGGCTCACCTTGTCTTGTTACTTACTTCTTTTGGTCTTGGTCGTCTCTGTCAATAAGAAATCCTCCAGCTTGGAGACTCCAAAGATTTTTATATAGGCCTTTTTCTCTGAGAGTTAGATCGTCGTGAGTTCCTTCTTCGACGATCTCCCCTTTTTCTAGTACTACTATACGATCCATTTTTCTAATAGTTGAAAGTCTGTGGGCTATAACTATAGTGGTTTTACCTTTCATAAGTTTGTCTAAAGCATCTTGAATTAGAGCCTCAGAGTGTGAGTCCAAGCTTGAAGTAGCTTCGTCAAGTATAAGGATAGGTGCATTTTTTAGTATTGCACGTGCAATTGCTACTCTCTGCCTCTCTCCTCCCGAAAGTTTTACACCTCTTTCTCCGACAAAAGTGTCGTATTTATTAGGTAGCGAATCAATAAATTCATCGCAATGGGCAAGTTTAGAGGCCTCAACAACTTCTTCATCTGTTGCATCCTGTTTTCCATATTTTATGTTTTCGCGTAAAGATCGGTGAAAGAGGATGGGGTCTTGGGGCACGAGGCTGACGTGCTCTCGCAAACTTTCCTGAGTAACTTTTTGAATGTCTTGGCCATCTATTGAGATTTGTCCATCAACTAGGTTATACATTCTGAGGAGAAGTTTAACTATGGTGGATTTACCAGCTCCTGACGGGCCAATTAAGGCCACCTTCTCACCTTTTTTAATGGAGATATTGATGCCGTTAAGCACTTTCCTCGATTCATTAAAAGCAAAGGAAACGTTTTGGAAATTTATTTCCCCATCAGAAATATTTAAAGTTTTAGCATCAGGTATGTCGCTAACCTCATGTGGAGTTTTCAATATATCGACCATCTCTTTTGCATCACCCACCCCTTCATAGACATTTCTAACAACTGAACTAAAGTTCCAAAGTCTTTGACTCAAATTAAGTACATAAACTTGTATCAATACGAAAGTACCAACGGTAATTAAACCTTCTTGCCAAAATTTGATACCAAAATAGAAAAGTAAAAACTCGATTATTAAAATAAAAGCCGATTGGATCAAATTCATAACCTCACCGAGGTTCCATGTAAGAAGAACTGCTTTTGCTTGATCCATAACCTTTTGTTTAAAACCTTTAGATTCGAACTCCCCAGCCGCAAATGAAGATACGGTATTTTGATTGGCTATGACGTCAGCTAAGTAGGCGGTAGCTTTAGAGTCAGAGGCTGCAGACTCTGTATCATATTTAAGTTTCCATTTGGAAAAGAAATAACTCACAGTTACTGTTATCAAAACCCAAAACAGTAAAATTAGTGCCAGCTTGATATTCTGGAGGGATACGACGATTAGGATCATCACTAGTGCCGTGATGAGAGGCATAAAGTTGTAAATAAAATTGTCAAACAATTTTTCGAATGATCTTACAAAACGCCCAATTTTCTGCACTATCGCTCCACTAAAGTTGTTGGAGAAGAAAGAATAAGAGTGATCGATAGTGTAATTGAAGGCAATTTCGCGTAATCGAGCCATCACACGAGCCTCAAAATAGTTAACTGCGAAGTTTGAGGTACGGAAGAAAAACCATCTTACAATGTTCAGAATCAA
Organism: uncultured Candidatus Saccharibacteria bacterium; assembly: GCA_964357345.1. Lineage (GTDB taxonomy): Bacteria > Patescibacteriota > Minisyncoccia > Phycocordibacterales > Zambryskibacteraceae > JAIFWN01. The sequence continues at coordinate 2,311 of CAYHKS010000039.1, forward strand.
TACTGTTAAGATGATGCCAAAAAGAGCCTGTGCCACGGCTTGCGATTGTGGAGCCCCGGTCATGAGATCAAAGAATTTTTTGTATTGGAGTGGGATCAGAAGGTCGACGATTGTAGCAAATACAAAACCAAGTACGGTGTAGAGACCGACATGTTTGTAATCTTTTGCTCCAACCCAAAATGCCCTTACTACATCACTTAAATTTGCCTGTTTTTTGTTTTCCACACTGAAATAATGAAGTCATATTATCCCACGATTTATCGGTTTTGTTAATACGGCTATCCTCGAGAACTAAAGAAGTTTTTCTCAGCATTTTCCCAATTCAAATTAGCAAAGAAGGCATCAATATATTTTCCTTTACCTTGTGCGCCTTGGTCCAAAATGTATGCGTGTTCCCATACGTCTATAGCTAAAACGATTGGTAGAGTAACGAAATGGCCTTGGTGTTGCTCACCAGAGAAGCCTGTGAGAAGTTGATTTGACTTTGGGTCGTAATACAGTATTGCCCAACCCGGCCCTCGCATTAGGCCAATATTTTTCAATAATTTCTGCAGGTTTTCTATTGAGCCATACTGACTACCAACCATCTTTCCTAGATCACTCTCCAGATTTAATAATTTTGCACCATCTTCCAAATGAGTAAAATAATATTCGTGGAGACGCATACCACCAAATTCAAACGAGAGCCTCCTTTGTAGTTCTGCAAGTGCATGTGGATTCTCTCCAGTCATTAATTTCTCAAGCTCGGCATTTATAGCATTCAAGTTCTTCACATATCCGGCATAGAGACCCAGATGCTCCTCTATAGTTTTTTTGGATATTCCTTCTAGCTCAGGAATGTTAAATTTTTGTTCAGCGAATGGTTTGTTCATCCCGTTAGAAGTTAATCTTTAAATAATAATTTATTGTGATTGGTAGCCGTTAGGCGGACGCTCTCATTATACTTTGGTTGGAGGTCAAATGATAAGTGAACTTCTAACGGGACAGGTTTTAGTGATTATACTATAGGCATGAATAATTGGAGGAAATGGTGGCGGGAAGTGGTTGTAATTACTCTGGCGGTAGCCTGTATCTCTGTGTGGTCCTTAGTTTTCGCCCACAGAGAGACAAATCTTCTCAAAGTCTACTTTCTAGATGTTGGGCAGGGGGACTCCATTTTTATAGACTCACCCACACACGGCAGAGTGCTTATTGATGGTGGGGTGAACAGGAAGGTTCTAAGCGAATTGGGGAAGATCTTGCCATTCGGTGATAAAAACATTGATGTGGTTATAGCCACACATCCAGATGCCGATCACATCACTGGACTTGTTGATGTTGTTAAAAGATACAAAGTCGGAGTGTTTGTTGAACCCGGTGTTGAGTCAGATAATTTGGTAGATGATGCGCTAGAACTTGTAGTAAAAGAGAAAAATATTCCAGATCTTTTGGCGAGGCGTGGGATGAACTTAGACTTGGGTGGGGGAGCGAATCTTTTAATCCTTTTTCCTAATACAGATGTAAGTACTTGGGAGACAAATGATGCCTCCATCGTAGCAAAACTTATTTATGGAGATAAAAGCTTTCTTCTCACTGGAGATTCTACAAAAAGTACTGAGTATAAACTCATGGCGCTCGATGAAAGTGTTCTTGATTCGGATGTTTTGAAGGCGGGACATCATGGCTCGGATACTTCGACCTCGATCCTCTTTGCTCAGGCTGTCTCGCCTGAATATGCAGTCATTTCCGCCGGTAAAAATAACCGATATGGCCACCCTAAACAATCAGTTTTGGACATTTTAAATAAGGTTGGAGCTAAAATCGTTTCAACTGCCGATCTTGGTACTATAAAATTCCAAACAAATGGAGAAACTCTAATTCTTAAATAATCCCAGCTTTTTTTAGAACGGAGTGGGCGCCACGCTTGTTGATGGTTTTGATAGCACGGGTAGAGAGGATAAGAGTGATAGTTTTCTTGAGCTCTGGCACATAAATGCGCTTCTTTTGGAGGTTGACGTATTTGCGGACCATGCCAGTAGGGTTGAATTGGGTAGCACGAGTCCGGTTGGAGTAACCTCCACCCATTCTTGAACCTCTTTTATCCACTGGACAAATTCTTGCCATAGTCGCGCTATACTAGCACATATGGATTTTATTTTCCA
>CAYHKS010000040.1:0-4345 GCA_964357345.1 uncultured Candidatus Saccharibacteria bacterium
CCCTATCGTCTATCGGCTAGGACACATCCTTCTCAAGGATGGAAGCAGGGTTCGACTCCCTGTAGGGTCATGACAGCAGAAGCTCCATCTTGTGTGGAGTTTTCTGTTGTCACATGAATCTCCAGTGGAGATAGTCGAACCCCGACTCCTCATCGAGACTGAGTCTCTCAGAGACGAATGTCCTGTAGGGTCACCAATTATTTGTTTTGCCAGATTCCATCTTGTCTTACCAAAAGTTTTAGGGCTTGTTCTGGGTGAGCCATTAAACTCTCCACCACTCTTTCCATCCTCACTCCTTGCGAACCTTTGATTAAAATAATATCCCCCTTCTTTATCAAATCTCCCATAAACTTCCCTACCTCCAAAGAGTCATCAAACTGAAAAATATTCGCTTCATCCATCTCCTCATTTAAGGCTGACTCGGCTGTGTAGCGAGAGCGAATACCAACCGTAGCTAAAATTTGAACTATTTTTGAGACATCTTTACCCACTTTTTTGTGTGCTTCAGCAGTATAGAGTCCAAGCTCGAGCATATCTCCAAGAATAGCAATTTTTCTCGCCTCTTTTGTCGATAGCTTAATAGATTTGAGAGTTTTCAGAGCCTCCTCAACAGCTACCGGCGAAGAATTATATGTATCATCAATAATGATTGAATCATTTACTCCCTCTATTAATTTCATCCGGCCTAAAGAGGCACTCTCATTTTTAAAACTTTTTACAGCAATAGTTAAGTTCTCCCCGAGCACCTTTATCAAAGAGAGAGCAGCCAAAATGTGGTAGCTATGCTGTTCGCCGAGAGTCCCCTCAAGTTCAACTTTAAGTGGCAAATCCTCATGTCCTGCTACTAGAACTTCAAATGAGACTCCGGTTGGTACACCTTCTTCGTTATAGATAATTTTATGGTTCAAAGCACTGACATCTGACCCAGTAGAGTTACCAAATAAAACAACTTTTCCCGGCTGCGCAGGCAGGTCTTTAGAAATATTTCTATACGCTACAACATCATCGTCATCCGCATTAAGTATTAGAATCCCACCTGATTTAAGCGCTTTAACCAGATTGCCTTTTTCCTCAAACAAATATTCTGGACTGCCAAAGGCTTCGACATGCACAGGTACTTTAGAGAGTTTTGTCACAATAACAACATCGGGAGAGAGCCATCTTGTTATCTCTTGTATGTCTCCCGGTCGGTCCGTACCAACTTCAAGCACAAGCCATCTTGGATAATGATTAGGGAAAATGAGCAAAATAATTCCTTCCACTAAAACCCTAACCCAGCCTAGTAAGTTACCTCCCGGATTATCTGCATCAAGAATGGCGAGTGGAATGCCAAACTCGCTGTTGAAACTCTTCGGACTCTTTCTTACACTTTCAAATTGTGAGAGAGCAACGTAGACAGCATCCTTGGTAGAGGTCTTCCCCACTGTGCCAGTGATGGCAATAATTTTAGGATTATATTTCTTTAGAACTAAGGCCGAAAGCTTGAAGAGAATGAGGACCAAAATGGATTTAAGGATTTTTTTCATCTCTTTTTATCTCACGGGATATGTGGGTGGGGCCTCTCTATCGGGGGCAATGTTGTAATAGCTTATCAAAAATTTTGTTAGACTGACAAAACTATCGGTCAAAGTTTCTGATGCGTACTGAACTCCGAGAGGGTGATAAGTGTAAAGAAATATGAGAAAACGAGCGTCATATGAGGGAAAGTAGCCAAAAAAGGAGTGTAGGTACTGGTCCTCAAAGTAGCCTCCACTAGCAGGGTTTGCAATTTGTGCTGTGCCGGTTTTTGCTGCTACAGAGTGGTTTGGGAGACGTGCTGTACCATTTTTAAGAGAGGTATCGACTACCTCTGTGAGCATCCTAGATATTTCCTCAGTTGTACCTAATTTAAAAATTTGTGGTCCCTTGTCGAATTTGACTTCCCGACCAATCCCCAAATCGTAGTTTATTTTTTTTGCCAGATGCGGAGTAATGAGATACCCACCATTAGCAAGGGCGGAGAGGGCCCGAACCATTTGAATGGGTGTGAAGGCCACTCCTTGCCCAAAGGAGGCTTGAGCATACTCAAGATCGCGAGGAGAAGTTAAGTTGTTTACTAAAGAGTTGCCCTCATTGGGAAGATCAATACCCGTGGTTGAGGAGAGTCCAAAGGCATACATATACTTTCTAAAGGTGTCATGGCCCATCTTCAAAGCCATGAAGGCGGCTCCAGTGTTTAGCGACTTGTTCATGACTACCTGCATAGGTATTTTGCTACCATGAGATTTTTGATCGTAATTGCAAAAAGTTTTTTTATCGAGAGTTTGGCACCCTGGATCGTTGTATGTAGTGGTGCGTGTTACCACACCAGAGTCAAGCCCTGCTGCCATGGTGAGAGCCTTCACAATCGAACCCATTTCATATCGATCCTCTACTAACTTGCTACTAAAAATGTCTGACGATGGCGCCAACCGAAAAGTATTTGGATCAAATGATGGCGCTTCGGCCATGGCATATATCTCACCAGTCTTAGGATCAACAATTATTCCTCCACTAAACTCTGATGAGTATTTACTTTGGATTTTTTTCAATTCCTCCTCTAAAACAGACTCGACTGTTGGCTCTATGCTTATGACGACACTTCCTTCTGGACTCTGTCCTGGTGTGACTGTTTTTTTGATATCAGCAAAAACTTCGGCAAAAAAATTGACAAAAGTTTTGTCCCCACTCCGCTTTAAAACCGGCTCGTAGTAGCGCTCAAGTCCATACCTCCCTGCTAATTCGTTACCATCGACACCCCCAAAACCAACAAAACCAATAGCGTGAGCGGCCATCATCCCTCCAGGGTACACTCTCCAGTCTTCTTTGTAGACAGAGACCCCTGGAATATCCAATTTACTTATTTTATCTGCAACTTCGACAGGAAGCTTTTTAGCCAACTCCTCATATGGGTCATAATCTCTGGAGGCCTTTACTTCCCAAACACTTTTTTCGATAGGAACAATGGCATTAATTTTCTCGTATATACTCTCCTTATCGGAACTGAGTTGGCGAAAAAGTTGGGGATCAATGGATAGGGTGAATCCCGTCTTCACCGCAGCTGCGGGTACCAAAGTTCCATCCTTAGCACTAAAATAGATAGTTCCCCTATCAAAAAAATTACTACCCTCAATGTATTGATGGTCGGCTTTAGCTCTGAAAGTCTTCCCTTTTACGATTTGAACGTAATAGAGTTTAGAAACAAGAATTAAGGCGAAAATTATTACAGCAACGGAAAGAAACCGTAATCGCCCGTGTATTGTCATGCTTATATTCTAACGTAGAACCGTAATTTATGGAGTTTTGAGAGTAAGGGAGGTCCTTGGACGAGAAACGTAGAGTGGATCTTTGACCTCGTTCATCCCAAGAGCTAGAGCTGTCTCGATATTAATTGTGTTTCTTAAAGCAATATCTTTAAACTCAAGCTCACTAACTCTGGCGGCTATCACCGCACTTTCTTTAACAAGACTTGCTCTAGTTACTGTGTTGTGGACAGTAGCCAAAACTGCATAAAAATAAAGGGCAATGCAACAAACAGAAATACTGGCTAAAGCCCAGAAGATTCGAGCTCGATTATCTATTGAAATTAAATTAGTTCTTTCCCTCATTTTTTTCTAAAATACGTAACTTAGCACTTCTTGATCTTGGATTTCTGTCTATCTCTTCTTCCGTTGGAGTTATGGGCTTCTTCACAATAAGTTTGGCCTTACCCTCCTTAGCCTTATCTCGCATAAAATTCTTTACTATCCTATCTTCAAGACTATGGAAAGAGATGACAGCTAATCGCCCACTTGGCGCCAATGCTTCGAATGCTTTGGCCAGCCCTTCTTCAAGTGCTGCCAACTCTTCGTTTACCGCAATGCGGATAGCTTGAAAGGTTTGAGTAGCTGGGTGGATCCTCCCCTTTTTATCGCCAACAATATCTACAAGGTCTTGAGTTGTTCTAAAAGGTTTTTGTTTCCTCTTCTCAACAATATCTCGGGCAATTCTTCTTGAATGTTTCTCCTCGCCGAATCCTCGTAGGACAAGCTCAATGGCATGCTCGTCCCAGGAGTTGAGGATATCGGCTGCAGTGATACCTTTTTTCGACATTCTCATGTCTAAAGGTTCATCACGCTGAAAGGAAAAGCCTCTACCGGAATCGTCAAGCTGGTCGCTTGAGATTCCTAGATCTAAGAGCACAGCATTTATTTGCTTCACTCCTAAATCCAAAAGGACATCATCCAAATTGCGAAAGCTCTCAAGTCGCAAATATGCCGAGTGAGTCAGAGCCCGCAATCTCTCCTCACTTTGCTTAAGTGCATCCGCATCTCTGTCTATACCTATG
>CAYHKS010000041.1:0-4249 GCA_964357345.1 uncultured Candidatus Saccharibacteria bacterium
TATCTTTGTACCTGTCCCAAACCTTTTCAAGCGATTCATGTGAGACCATAAAAATTTATGGTATGTACCCTCTAGATTTTAGTGTTTCGATTGCTTTCTTGGTTTGGTCACTTTCGGGGGAGAGGACTCCGACCTGTATTTTCTTGTCAATAATATTAAAGACAGCAATTTGGAAAGCACGGGCCTCCTCTTCCTTCATGACTCTCAAAGCGTCGATGTTTACTGGGTGGACGGTGAGGTCGAGGTATTGAATACCGTATTTAGCCGAGAGATCGGTGGCCGCTTCCTCCTCCTCCTTCTTTCTTAGGCGGTCTAGGCGCTCATTTTGCTTATCTTCGTCGAAAACTATCATGGCTACATTATACGACTTTTGCGCTGATTCTAAGCCTCATTTTACCCCTTGACAAATTGCCATGGGGGGTGGTATAATACTGATTAGACAATCAACCGGCAACTTCACAGGAGGATTCGGTGAAAACAGCTCGTTTTCTCATGGTTGTGGCACTCGCGATTTTCGCGAGTGCCTGCAGTGGGATTCACTCGGTCGACGCCCACTTTGGGCTGACCAACACCTCGGACAAGTCGATCATCGCGGTGATCGACAACGTGGATGCAGGACCGATCGTGTCCCCGCACCAGTCGGCACAGTTCGATGCCGAGATTCGGATGTCGTCTTCATCGACGGCGACCAGCCCGAGCAACCAACAGATCACGGTACCGGTCACTGTGAGATCCGCAACGGGCGACTTCATCAGTCGGCCCGTGACGTGCCTCGCTGGATTGCGGGTGGTGACAAGCATCACCTTCGCCGTCTATCCGCCTTCGACGACCGGATACGTCTACTGCCAATCAGCAGTTTCGTATCAAGTCATCTGGACCGATTCCGTGGCGGTTAGGCTCGAGTAATCGCTGATCAAAACGGGGGCAGGGAGAAATCTCTGCCCCTTTCGTATATATTAGTAAAGTGAAATACATATCCCAAAATCTTGATGTGACAAAAGAGATCGCTCATGAATTCGTGAGTAATCTAAAAAAAGGCGATAGAGCGGTGGTCGTAGCTTTGGTTGGTGATCTTGGAGCTGGCAAAACAGCCTTCTCACAGTTTATTGGGGAAGCTTTAGGCGTTCTCGATCCAATTCAAAGTCCAACTTTTTTGATAGAAAAGATTTATGAACTGAAGGATCAAAACTGGCACCATCTTGTACATATTGACGCCTACCGGCTTGAAAGTGAGCAGGAACTACTCTATCTCGGTTGGGAGGAAATTATCAGTAGAGCTGAGAATCTGGTCTTGGTAGAATGGGCAGATAAGGTCAGGAATATTTTGCCGGAGGATGCTATACATATAGTATTCACTCACGTCGATGAAAACTCCCGAGAAATCCAAATCGCGCCTCGTTCTACTTGATGCACACGCCATAATCCATCGGGCGTATCATGCACTTCCCGACTTCTCTACAGCTAGTGGAGAGCCGACGGGGGCGCTATACGGGCTTGTAGCTATGCTTATAAAAATAATAGAAGAACTCAAACCCGATTACATCGTGGCGGCTTTTGATTTGCCAGATAAAACATATAGGCACGAGGCTTACGAAGCCTACAAAGGAACCAGAAAAGAAATTGATAAAAATCTTGTGCTTCAACTCGAGCGAGCTAAAGAAGTCTTTACTGCATGGGGGATCCCAATATATTCTTGCCCCGGTTTTGAGGCGGATGATGTCTTGGGTACAGTGGTGGAGGATCTGAAGAAGGACAAAAATATTGAAATTGTGATTGCATCGGGCGATATGGATACCATGAGCCTTATTTCTGGTAAGAAAGTACAAGTCTACACGCTTCGAAAGGGGTTGAGTGACACCATTCTTTATGACGAAAAGCGCGTGGAAGAGAGATTTGGTTTCGGTCCAGAACTTTTACCTGACTACAAAGGGCTTCGAGGCGATCCGTCCGACAATATTATTGGGGTGAAGGGGATCGGCGAGAAAACCGCGACGACACTCATACAAACATTCGGCACAATCGAAAAAATTTATAAATCCTTGAAGAAAAAAGATGAGTATAAAAAGGCAGGGATAACAGAGCGAGTAAAAATTCTCTTGCTTGAGAACGAGGAGGAAGCACTTTTTTCCAAGACTCTTGCTACTATCCGGCGGGATGCACCAATAAACTTTAAACTGCCGAAAAATTGGATGGAAGAATTTGACATGGCTAGAATTACCGAACTTTTTCAAAAACTTGAGTTTAGAACTATGCCAGAGAGAGTTAAGAGATTAATAAATAGCTCGACTGATGCAAATGCCAAGCTCTTAACCCGTCAAAATCCGACGGGCTCCGACGAGCTTGGATTCGCAAACAGTCTCGCCGAAGATGAAAATTTGAAACTAGCCCTGTGGGTGGTTGATTCAAACATAACCAATCCTAATATGGAAGACGTAATGACTTTCACCAAGGCCAAAACTTTGGAAGAAGCTTGGAAGGTTGTAAATGCGGAGCTAGACAAAAGGAAGCAGAAGAAGGTTTTTGAAGAAATAGAGAAGCCTCTTGTTGGAGTTGTGGAAGAAATGAACAAGGTTGGTGTGAAGGTGGATAAATCAATGCTAAATAATCTTTCCAGAAGCTATCACAAAGAACTTTCTAAACTGGAGGGGCAAATTTGGAAGCATGCCGGAGAGGAGTTTAATATCAATTCGCCAAAACAACTTGGAGAAATTCTTTTTACCAAAATGGGACTAGCAGGAGCAAGACAAAAGAAGACTGCTAGCGGAGGCTTCTCCACCAAGGAGTCAGAACTAGAAAAACTCAAGGATAAACATGTAGTGATAGAACTTATTCTAAGCTACAGAGAGCTCCAAAAACTTCTTTCTACCTATATAGATTCAATTCCTGATCAGCTAGACAAGTCGGAGAGACTCCATTCCACCTTCATCCTTTCTGGTAGTACGACGGGCAGGATGGCATCGCAAAATCCAAATCTACAAAATATTCCTGTAAGAACTGAACTTGGTAGAGCCATCCGCGAAGCCTTCATATCAGAGAAGGGGAAATCCTTACTCTCCTTAGACTATTCGCAAATAGAACTTCGCATTGCAGCGATTTTGAGTGAAGATAAAAAACTTATAGAAATATTTAAAGAGGGGATAGATGTCCACACTGGGGTAGCCATGAGGGTTTTTGGGGTGAAGGCAGGAGAAGTTGATAAGGCGATGAGGACAAAAGCCAAGACTATAAATTTCGGAGTACTTTTTGGTATGGGAGTTAATGCTCTTAAAACTAATTTAAAGACTGATAGGAAAGACGCGCAGGAGTTTTACAATAATTATTTTGAGACTTTCAATGGATTGGCTAAATATTTAGACGAAGTCAAAGCCGAAACAGAGAGAAGGGGATATACCGAAACGATGTTTGGCAGAAGAAGGTATTTTGCAGGCATCAAATCTCCACTACCATTTATTCGGGCTCAAGCCGAAAGAATGGCAATTAATGCACCCATTCAAGGAACGGAAGCTGACATTGTTAAGATTGCCATGAAGCGCATAGATAATTTGATAAAAGAAAAAGGTTGGCAAAGCAAGACTCGTCTAGTGCTCCAAGTTCATGACGAAATAGTTTATGAGACTGAGGACAATTTTATCGAAGAAGCTGGGAAAGAGTTCAAGAATATAATGGAGAGAGTTTTAGAAGGGAAGGAAACCTATGGGGTGCCGATTGTAGCTGAAGCAAGTGCGGGCAAGAATTGGAATAATCTCAAATCTATATGAGTGAGGAATTTTATGGAAAAAATTTGTTTGGTGACGTTGTAAACGTTGGTTTGCTGGAGCCGAAAGAGGAAGAAATTATTGAGAAAGCTGGGAGAGAATTCAACATCTTCCCCCTCACGGATGCTATAGGAGCTAGAGACAAAAGGAACGCATGGATTGTGTATGAGCAAGCTTTGGCAAGTGGCATGGTGGCAGACGAAATCTTTTGGCGAGTAATGTGGGGAGTCAAATCTCTACTCTTGGCAGCAAAAACAGAAAGCGCTGAAGAGGCAGGACTCAATCCTTTTGTTTACAAAAAATCAAAAAGCTTTCTAGAAAATTGGAAATTAGAAGAGCTTGAGAACTTGTCCGAGAGCTTGGTGGTTGGTTACCACAATGCTCGTCGTGGAATAGGGGAGATGGAAACAATGATCGAGAAAGTTCTTTTGAATCTGTAGTGCCCCCACCAGGAATCGGACCTGGATCAATTGCTTAAAAGGCAACTGCTCTAC
>CAYHKS010000042.1:0-4241 GCA_964357345.1 uncultured Candidatus Saccharibacteria bacterium
GTGTGCTGCGGGATGGGGATACTATCCGAGTAGGACGCTTGCTCCTACAAGTCACACTCAAGTGATGTTGAAAGTAGTTTTGACACAAAATTGACTGAAAACCTCGTGGCGCATAACAGTTGTTATCATAATATCATAGGACTTACGCAGTTGAGAGAAGAACCATCGGTATTCAAGGCTGATTTCTTCCCTCAAGATCGATTGAACTGCGTAACTCCTAACATTTTTATGATTTTACCAGATGATGATTAAATACCCCAATTTTTGGGGGAGGTAAAATTGCCAGCAAGGGGAAGGTTTGGAGGGTTTGATATTCCCCTTGCTGTGTTTGGTTTAGGCATGAGCGTCTTTTTGCTATCGAAGATCATTGTCTTCGTGGTACTAGCCATCCTAATCGGAACAGCTTAATATGCTCGGTTAATGCCTCATCTGACACAATTGCATCAATGACCCCATCAAAGTGCTGATCGTAATATAGAGAGTAGTACAATGCTTGGTCAGCGTTCGGCTTAAACGTGCCTCCCTCTAAGAACACGGTGGGCAAACCCCAGTCCCATGCCTGAGTTAAATCGAGTTCGGGGTGGTTCAACTGCTTCCCCGCGACACTCTCAACAAAGTGCATCAGAAAGCGGTCTTGTAGCTCAGATACACCAAACAAGTTGGCTTCTTTGAGTTTTGCAATCATCTCTGTGGCTTGGGGCATAACCCAAGCCTCATTTGAGATTTTAGGATGTTGTCCCACTTGATACTCCTCCTATTACTAGTTCTGCATAATGCAGAAAAACTGACCCCATCTGGACACGAGAAGTCGTGTACACGTAGGGTCAGTCTGAGGAGCATTAGCAAATTTTAATGGTGCTGAACTTACATTACCAACTTGGATAATATCATATTTTGGTAACAACATCAACTTATGGGTTGAAGTTGGTTATTCTCTGGGACAGCAAAAGCGACCTTGATGGGTCGTACAACCTTCCAGCCTGTTGAAAAAGTCAGGCTTGAACTCGCCTGAAGCCATGCTTTTTCATCCACCTGCTTAAATTCGCTTCCGTTGTGCTGTACCGTTGGGCAATGAATTTCTGGGTTGAGCCGTTGGCAAGCAGGGCTTCAATCTCTGGACGATATTGGTCTAGCTTGCTTTTGCCTGTACCTCGTGGTCGTCCTAACTTTATGCCTGCTTTCTTCTTGGCTGCCAGCGCCTCACGGGTTCTCTGGCTGATTAGATCGCGTTCAATCTCGGCAGCCATTGAAAACGCCATTGCTACAATTTTGGATTGGATGGAGTTATCCAGTTGCCAGTTGCCTTTGACCGCATACAGGTTGATCTCCTTTTGGGAGGCAATAGAGAGAATTTCCATGCACTCCAACATCGAGCGTCCTAAGCGTGAGAGTTCACTGACAATCAGATGATCGCCGCGTTCAAGCTGGTCAATGACCTGGGCAATTTGTCGTTTCTTCCACGATACCCGTCCTGAAACGGTCTCCTCGACCCAAGCAACTTTCCCCAAGCCTTTTTCATTGGCAAGCTGCAAAATATCAAACTTGTTTTTCTCAAGGTCTTGCTCGTCGGTGGATACTCGTAAGTAGGCGATTGTTTTTGGTTTTTGCATAAATTAATCGAAAACCCTGTCCAGTATAATGATTATTATACAAATATCAGTGGTTTTCAGTTGAGTTGACGAAAACGGTAGAATAAACGACCTATTTGCCCACACTATTCGGCTCTTAAAGGCTCTCTAAAAGTATTATTATGTTAGAAAAGACCAAATATGTTATAATTGTTTGACGAGAAAAAACTCGCGTTTTTTTATGGAACAAGGAGATGAACAGCCACCAGAATCAAGACTGATACCACTTCCGCCCCATCTGCGTGAGAACGTATACTATGACCCAGAGCTATCACCCAAGCTCGAGCAAAACGAAAGCTATGCCTTAGAATTTTGGGACTTACTTAAAGAAAAATGGGAAGAATCCAATTACAGCCTGACCCCTAAGGACGTGGGCAAGATTTTTGATGAATTCAAGGAAGAAATCTGTCCCCGATATGGGGTTTTCGACCCAGAGGAAGCGGAAAAGCTGACCAACGAGGAATGGTACGAGGAACTAGTAAAGTTTGATGAAGGGCAGCCGTCTCGTTATGTTAAGTTCAGACCAGAAGCCTACCAGCGATTCTCTCTTTTCGATGCCTGGGCGCAAGGAACTTATGATGACATGGAACACATAGCTGCCGTGAGTGGGGTGCGTCCTTCTGAACTTAGCACTGATTACGTCGCATCACTCTCACAGAGAGATCAGCTTACCGCATTAATTGAGGAAGCCATGTTACTACCCCACCAGAAGAACCTCATACCTCCTGAATTTTTCGCCTATTTGAAAAAGAAACGGGTTCTGTAGTTTTTTTATGTGTTTATGTTTCGCACACTTTGCACGAGACGGTTTATTTGATCGTGTGTTGGGTTTAGCTTCCACTTATCTGTAGACCTTGTTGTTTGTATACCTTCTAATCGTTCCACTATACCTTTTAGACTTTTAAGCATAGCGTCTTTCACTATCTCAAGGTTCGCCCGTGTATCAGATTTGTAGACTTCATCCCACAATCCAAGGAATGCCTCCATCTCTCCTTTCAAATGTAAAAACGCCTCTTCCGTCAAGTCTTCGTCTAAAGGTGGTGCATCCACCTGAGTAGCTATTTGTCCTTTTTGGGTAGTACCATCAGATTCGATGGCTGGATTCACATCAAGACCTAATACAAATCGAAGATTATCGGTATTATGTTCTAAAGCCCCTGCGATCCTTTCGATAAGATCGTCAGTTAGTTCTGATTCCGGCAGAGTGCCTGAAAGGAGGACGTTTACAAACTCTGGTTCAACACCCAACCTTTCGGCAAAACCCTCTAGTGAGAGTCCCCTATTAGCCAGACAAGCATCCAAAAAATCAGCAAGAAAATAGGGGATATCCTCTTTTTGAGTAGGAAGAATCGTGGCTAAAAGCCTGTCAATGTCTTCCAGTTCACCATCCTCAAATACACTATATTTGTTCGACTTATCGATGGTTAGCATCGCTTGTCCTTTAGCCTGTTATCGGTTTATCATCAATGGATTGAGTAGGAACACAGCAAGCCGTGTCCCTCGTGACAAACCTTGCATTATTCCGAACCGACAATCTCTCTAAGGGATAGACCTGCTGCCATACAGAGAGTCTTCGCCTTTTTTCGAGTTCTTGAGACTATGTTATCTATTCTGCTAGGCTTTATTCCATAGAGTACTGCTAGTTGTTTTGCTGTTTTCCCCTGCACCCGCGCAATGTAAATCTTAAAATGAAGAGGAGGCACCGTTTGCATTATCATGTCAATCACCGATAGCATCTCACTCCTTGATTGATGACTAACAATCCGATCTTCTGGACCTCTTCGCAAAGAACCCTTAATAGGTCTTAGTGACTCTTCGCTGATTTCGAGGGGCATATCCTTCCTTACACCTTCACGCTTTCTCTCGCGGTAGCGATTACCTATATGTTGATATTGAATTTTAGAGAGCCAATAAAAGAGACTTCTGTCTCCACGTAGTTCAAATCCACTAATCTTCTCTACTGCAACACGCCAAGTGTCTTGCTCAATCTCATCCACCAAGTATTTATCATCTGTCGGTAGCCCGACCCTCACTAACCTGCTGTAAAGTTTCTTTCGGAGCGGCAGTGAATAAGTTCCGAAAAGTAACCCCCAGCTTTCGTCATCCATCTTCTTCAAACGCTCGATAAAGTCCCCGTCAAGGTTAAGATCGAAGGTCATAGTGGTACTCCCACAGCAGAACCCTCCTACTCTTTAACGTTTGTCAGAAGTCATGATTGAGAGCATCAGTTCCTTACTTTTAAATGTCATATCACACTAATTTCTATCTACTTTTACAGAAATCCATCCAACAGACATTTAAAACAATGTCCGTGCCTTCCACCAAAAGACACGGGCATTATCGTAAACTGAGGCGGGGTATGCCAGTGGAGATCAGGCAATCGCATCATTTTGGAATGCAATCCAACTGAAGTTCAAAGACCTTAATGTTTTTGACTTACCGGATGACATCTCGCAACGAACGACAGGACGTGAGATAGCTATCGCGGAACGTGGGGGACATGCGCTCGACGAAGGGCTACTTGAAGAGATTGGAGAGAAACAAGACCTCAGATAATCACCCCTTTGGAGTTCCTAGTGGGGGGAAGCACTGATCGTATCCTCCGCAAAAACT
>CAYHKS010000043.1:0-4219 GCA_964357345.1 uncultured Candidatus Saccharibacteria bacterium
CAAACAGTGGACGGACAAGGACGGTGAAGTTCTCTCCCCTCTCATCTGCTGCGACCGCCGTCACCTCAAAGGCATTGTCCCGCACGCTTTTCATGCTCGGGTTGTGTTGCCAGTAGTGGTAGAATCCTTTCACTGGCAGCTTGATTTTCTTTGCCATTCTCCACCCTCTGTTAAGTCCTCGGATATATTACATTATCTTTGAAAAAGAAAAAGAGCGTCAGGTGTTAGCTGGCGCTCGTCAAGATTTTTCCTTCGTTCTTCCTCCACCAGTCCATGAACTCGCTTCTGAACTGCGGGCTGATGAAGTCCCGAGTGTTGACTACGAGAAGAGCGGCCCACTTCGGTGTCATGGCCCCATGGAGCTTGCGGGTGTACTCCCAAGCCCTTCCGAAGTCTGCGCTTTTGCCAAAGGCCCAGAGGAAGGTGAGGACAAAGCTCCCTCCGAATACTTCTCGGAGGCACCACTTCTCGCATTCCTCGATCCGGGTGAAGTCGATGACGTCCTGATCCGAATCGATAACAGCACGAAGCATCTCTTTGATCACGGGCCCTCTCGGAAGGAGTCTTTTAAGATTTTAACATTCAAAAATGAATTGTCAAACTTTGCTATAGATATCTCCGTTGTAATATTCTAAAAGCCCTTCTTGTTGTAATTGGAAGTTCACAATTTTTGATACCCAAAGGTTCCGGCTAAATATTAAAATAAGACCCAACCCAATTAAGATAGCCAAAATGATCTGGATGAATTTAAGATTGGCTTTACTCATCTAGAAATTCTACCACAAACCACTAGAAGCTAACCCCTGCAGGCATAGAGTAGGCACCGGGTATGTAAGAGAAGACCCAAGAAAAATTCTCTCCTAAGTATCGTCCTTCTCCTTTATATGAATTTGTTCCTCCCTGCTCAGCCACGTTCATTGTTTCTTGTATGCGGATGTTGTTCCACTGCTCATCACTAAAAACATTTACAATAAAGGCGAGGTTTCCGTTAGTGTAGAAATTATATGATGCGGTTGCTGTGACTCCAGAGTAACTATTTGGATTCGTAGGAGTAACCTCGTAATTCCCGGGGATTGTTAGGCTATATGTAGTATTTCTATATGCAGGGCCTGTAAAAGCTCCGTAAACTAAATATGTATTTGCCACCTCTCTAGTTGTGGTAGTGGAGACGAAACTCACGGAGGTTGTTGCTTCGTAGGCAGTATTAATGTTTTTTCCCTCGCTGTTTATCGTCATTGACCGATTTGAAGCATAGAAACCAAAAAAGATCAAAATGGAAATAGCCAAAAGACCCATGCCAAGTAGAGTTGGATGAGTTCCAGTTCCATTTTTTGTGGTGTTATTCATGACTATTAAGACGTAGTCAAGTCAAAATCATGACAAGCTAACCATCCAGAAGTCCTTGCCACCAGCCCAATGTTGCATGTAAAAAAAGAGACAGAGGTCCATAAATTGGAAGCAATATGAAAAACAATATTTTTTTTAGTATGCTCACTGTTTCTATGTTCTAGCTAAGAGGGGTGTAAACACTCCTGCCCCACTCAATGAAATGCTGAAAGTTTAGCCAAGCTATTGAGATTATTGGCCAAAATATCCTACTCCAAACAAAGACGACTGGGGCAGAGATATATGACCAAACAAGGTTGAAAACATTTCTAATGTAGAGGATGGTACTTTGTCCTTGCTCAGATCCGGCAGCATCGAATATATCCCAATTGAGAAAGTATTTCAAGGCTATCAATGCAACCACAATAATGACAAGAATACTAATAAATCCTCTGTTCCTCATAACACTTATGCTACTAGATGACAGGTAGATATGCCATAGGATCCAAATAATCTTGTGGATTGGCTAATGGCACAGAAGTGTTCTTACAATTTTTACTTGTAGAAAAAGGAAGTGTCTGGACACCGGCTGTGGCGAATAGGCCAAGATGCAAGTGTGGTCCAGTTGAGAAGCCGGAGCCTGATTGCCCAGGTTGCCCGCCAGAGTACCCTATCGTCTGCCCATCTCCAACAGCTTCTCCTAGAGTAACAATTGAACCCGACAAATGAGCATAGAGAGAGGAGACTCCGTTGTTGTGACGAACTAGTATCCATCGTCCATATGAGTAACATCCATACTGGTCATCAGTGTTCCCTACTCCTGAAATAACTCCCGCTCTGACTGACTTAACTGGAGTTCCAACCGAAGCGCGAAAGTCGATACCGTTATGTGTTCCAGATGAATAAAGGCGGGCTGATGAGCCAGTTCTTCCAAAAAGTTGAGTAATATAAACACTGCTAAGAGGCCACGAAAGGGCTCCCCTACCTGCCACAGGGCGAAGTGAGGCATCAGAGGCTTGCAACTGAGATTCAAAAAGGAAGAGTTGCTTTTCGAATTCTGCCTGCCTTGCTCTATTATCTGCAAGCATCTTTTGATACTCAGTTTCTTTGCTTTTTGTAGCAGAAAGAAGTAAAGCCTGCGCCTTCCTTGTCTCGTCGGCTACTTTTTTTTGTCCGGTAAGCTGGGAGGAAAGATTGACCAATGTCCCCTTTTGGGCCTCTTTAGCAACCTTATTTTGCAGAAGCTCTATTTTGCTCTTTTCGAGTTTGCCTATTCTGCTTCCTAACTCATCTTGTACATCCCAAAGATTTGTTGTGTCTGTCCACATTTCATCTAAACTTCTATACACAAGCAGATCTAGTACGGGACTATGCTTATCATAAGAAGCAAGTCTTTTTAAGGAATCTTTTATCGCATTTAGATGAACCTCAACTTCAGCTTCGTTTTGATTAATGTCATTCTCTAATTTTTTTATGGTGAGGTTAGAAGAATTTATTTTATTTTTTGTTAGGTTAAGATCATTGGCTAGTTTGCTTCTAGTAGTGTCCAGAGTCTTCACGTTAGTTTGAAGTGACTGCCCCTCCTTTGATAGTTGGAGAATTGCAGTCTGGAGTGCTTGCTCCTGCTCTAGAAGTTTGTCTCGTTCTTGTTTGGCCGAATCAATTTTTTGCTGAATGTCTGCATTTGTTTCAGCTCTAGTTGAAGTCGGTTTAAAAAATGTAATAACAATGAAAAAAACCAAAAAAAGATAGAAAATTTTTTTCATTACAATAATTCTATGGCCCTCGTCACTCTTTTCCTAGATTTTTCGGTACCCAAAATAGATATTAAAGTAAATGGATCTGGAGATTTTTCCACACCAGTTAAGGCAAAGCGGAGAGGCCAAAGAACATTCCCCCTCCCTACTTCCTCTGCATATTCCATAATGGCTTTTTCGTTATCCAAAATATCCACAACTTTTTCAAGATGCTTTTTGGTTTCGGCTGGTTCTACGTTTTTCCAGTTTATTTTTGTCAAATCTAGCTCTGGTTTCTGACTCATATAAGCCTCATCTTTAATAGACGTTCTTGTGAGCTCAATCTGTCTATCCCTTGGTAAAAGTTTAATGTGTTCTTTGTTTACCCAATCCAATTTTCTCACGTCAAAGATTGCTCCACCCTTTTGAATCTTTTCGATACTAAAAGATTTTGTGAGTTCATCTAAAGAAAATATTTCTTGCTCAGTGCCTGGATTCCAGCCAAGAAGTGCCAAGTAATTTAATAAAGCTTGTGGAAGAATATTTTTATTCTTGTATGAATCTACCCAGACCGCCTCTCCATGCTTACGCTTGGAAAGTTTCTTTCTCTCACTATCCAAAATAAGTGGTAAGTGGGCATAGATAGGCCTTTTAGCCCCTATGGCCTCCTGTATGAGGATCTGCCGAGGAGTGTTCGATATGTGGTCCTCACCTCTTATGACGTGCGAGATGCTCATTTCGTGGTCATCAACCACTACGGCGAGGTGGTATAGAGGCTCTTCAGGCGATTTAGCAATGACAAAGTCACCGAGTTCGGTGGTATCAAACTCCACCTCTCCTCTTATCAAATCATCAAATTTTATCTTCTTATTAGGGTTTTTAAAACGAACAACTTCAGGCCTATCACCTTCTTTCCTTATTTCTTCCTTAGAAATATAGGCACTTCCATTCTCAATCATTTTCTTTACGTAAGACACATACACCTCTGTTCGTTCTGATTGACGAAAGAATTCGTCGTAGGAGAGTCCAAGCCAACTTAGACCATCGAGGATATTTTTTTCAAACTCTTTTGCTGATCTCTCTCTATCGGTATCCTCAACCCGAAGAATAAATTTTCCACCATTTTTTTTTGCAAATAAATAATTAAAAAGAGTGGT
>CAYHKS010000044.1:0-4160 GCA_964357345.1 uncultured Candidatus Saccharibacteria bacterium
GCACTATTTCGCCAACTCTAGTCTTTGTTTCATCATTAAAACGCTTGACGAATTCACCAATATTTATGCCTGCACCTCCAAGGACTGGGCCCAGTTGCTGACCTGGGACAGCCTTCCCTCCTGGGATTTGGAGCTTCAATATTTTTGTAACTTTCTTTGCCATGATTGAGTGCCTACAATACCTTACATTTTCTTGACCTGCAAGAAGTCAAGTTCGACCGGAGTTTCCCGACCAAACATAGAAACCAGAACCTTGACCTTGCCCCTCTCTTGATCAATTTCTGAAACTTTACCCTCAAGATCCTTAAAGGGACCATCCACTATAAGAACAGCATCATCAGGAGAGAGATTGATGGTGTGCATAACCTTATCGGCATTCATGCGGGCAAATAGAGTGTCTACCTCCTTTTTATCTATAGGTACTGGGTAGACACCGGAACCAACAAACCCTGTCACTCTCGGAGTGTTCCTAACCACAAACCAGGAGTCATCCGTCACTACCATGTCGACCAAAATATACCCAGGGTAGATCTTTTCCTCTTCTTCAACTCGCTTCCCCCCTTTAATTTTTATTTTCTTCTCGGTTGGAACAACCACATTAAAAATTTTATCCTCCATGCCAAGAGACTCGATACGTTGTCTTAGATTTCTCTGCACAGCATTCTCATACCCAGCGTACGTGTGGATGACATACCAGTTTCTCCCCTCTGAAATTTTTTGTTTTGTCATGATAATTTAATATTTAAATGACAAACTTTTTGATTATTAACGAGAGTATGTAATCAAAGAAACCAAGAAGCAATGATACAAAGAGTGAGACAACAACAACTAATATGGTGAAGCCAAGTGCTTCTCTCCTTGTCGGCCATTTGACGTGTACAAGTTCGGCCTTTGTGTCGCGAATGTATTGGATGAATCTTTTCATTTTGTATCAGTGGATAGTGAGCACTTGGGACGAATCTACTAAAAAACGCCCCTCGGCGTTTTTAGATAATACCCTACTTACAACTAGTATGTCAAGCTAACGAATCTCGTAGGTGATAGTAACGTTTGAAGTTACCTTGTTTTCCCCAGTTGGGATAGAAGGGGCTTTGGCATCTACCGACCCTCCCATTCCAGCCGCTTCAGTACGATACATGGTGTAAGGTCCTGGTGTGTATGAGTTGTCGCTAAAATCAACCACTCGACCGAGCCTTACTCCCAAAGACTTAGCTAAAGTCTTGGCCTTTGCACGTGCATCTGCCACCGCCTCGTCACGAGCCTCGGATGTCACCGCATCTGGATCATCGATAGTGAAGTTCAAAGAAGAAATGTTGGTTGCCCCTTTGGCTCCCGCAAGAGACAGCGCCTTACCAGCATCATCAGTGTTTCGAACTTTGACCGATATACTGTGGGTAACAGTGTATCCATCTGGAACTTGTTTGCCTCCTGGACAATAACTCACTGTGCAGAATACTGGTTCGTAAGTATATTTTGGATAGACGGAGTAATCGGTAGTTCGAATATCCTTATCTTCAATACCAAGCCCTTTAAGAGCTCCGATAATTGCTTCCGTCTTTGAGGTTACGCTGTCTTGAGCTGTACCAACAGTCTTCTCATCAGCTGAAACAGAAAAGGAAAAACTGGCAATGTCCGGGGTAGCGAAGGCCTCTCCTAGCCCAGTCACTACAATAGTACTGTTAGCTATACTTGGTTGGCTCAAATCCTTAAGGGCCGAAAGTGTCTTAGCTCCCAAAAACACTACTAATAAAACCAAAGCGACCGAACCAAACTTAAAGAAACGTTTTACTTCTTGACGATCAAAATATTCATTCATAGGGGAGATTATATACCGGCTTCAAGGAATATCAAAGACTGCGGACTCTCCTCCTCCACCACTGCCTTTCAGATAAGAAAATGTTAAAAGATAGTATAGAAAGGCTAACTGTGAGTAACCCCAAAGAAATGCCTCCTAAAACATCTATGGCAAAGTGAGCACCAAGATATATCCTAGAAAAAGAGATGAGCCCAGCTCCTATCATACAAAGTGTTACGAGGGTTATCCTGAAACTCCACTTCTTTGGCCAGTTGAAAAAGGAATAACCAGTGACAAAGAAAAAAGCTGTGGCTACAGTGGCATGTCCAGATGGGAAGCTCCACCCCGAAAGTTCGGTAACTAGGCTTTGCACTGGGCGAGGTACCCCTAAAGCATTTTTCATTACCATGTACGACACGATAGACAGGGCAATTGAGACCATGAAAAGTAATGTGTCATAGGTGTCACGGTGAAGAACTAGAATGATAGCGAGTACAACGGCGATCATCGAGAGGATGAAAGGAGAGCCAAGATTAGTGATGAGAAGCATTATGGTTGTTAAGAATGGAGTGCGAAAATGTACAAGGGCCGTCTCGATTGCGCTATTGAAAGGAGCGAGTTCCCCACTACTGCTCGTTACTCCGGCGGTAACAACAATTAAAGTCAGTCCAGAAAAAATTGCGACCAAAAGAAACAGAATATTTTTTATAACGCGCGTAATGTTCACGTAATAATCGTATCACGAAAAAAATTCACAAGTTATACTACAAGTTATGCACTGGCGTATTGTGGAGTCAGGAGTAATATTAATATATACATGACACAAAAAATTACATTGTTTCTTTTGCGCATTTCTGTGGGTTGGTACATGTTTTATGCCGGTATTACAAAAGTAATGGACCCAACTTGGTCGGCTGAAGGATATTTGAAGGGTGCAAAGCTTCTTCCTGAACTCTACTTGTGGTTTACCTCCCCTGGAGTTTTACCAGTTATAAATTTTGTTAACGAGTGGGGGTTAACTTTACTTGGAGTCTCACTTATCCTCGGTATATTTGTGAAATATTCTGCTCCTCTTGGAGCGCTCCTCATGCTTCTCTACTATATCCCGCTCGGTGTCATCTACCCCGATACACACTCAATGGTTGTGGATGACCACGTCATCTTCATTTTTATCCTGCTTTATTTTACTTTTGCTGAAGCGGGTAAGACTTGGGGACTTGATAGTTTCAGGAAGTAAGCAGACTTATTTCTTCTCACTTAGTTTCTCTAGCATCTTCTCTATTCTTTCAAGCTTCTTTTTGACGTGAGAGAGTGACGTTTCTTCTGACTCAATTTCAAGTAAAGTCTTTTCCTCGAGCTTTTTTTCTCCACGCAGACCTGAAATGATGATGCGATTGCCCAAAAATTCTGTGACATGTACTCCGATAGCGAGCATAATGAGAAACCCAAGTAGAAGCGACATCTGTGGAGCAATGTGCATTCTGTCAGACGTCTCCCAAACTCCACGCCAGAAAGAGACAATGGCTACTCCAGCAATAAAAGCGTAGATAATTGGATAATGACTCAAAAAGGCCCTAATCTTGTCCTCCAATCTATCGAAGAATGTTACTATTTTTCTCATTATCTCAATAATACACTAAGTTGTAATAACGTATCTAATCTATCGTCTAAGAGCATATGTTAACCACAATCGCAGTCGTTTTAATAATCCTTTGGCTTCTTGGTATGGTAACCTCCTATACCATCGGAGGATTTGTTCATGTTTTGCTTGTGATAGCTCTCATCATGATTTTGGTGAGATTAATCCGAGGCGAGAAGATTATCTAGGGGGTGCCCTTCGACTTACTCAGGACACTCCAAAAATATAGTCGTTTCTCTTCTTATTTTTGGGTGACTACTGGGAGTTGAACCCAGACTAAAAGCTCCACAAGCTTCTGTGCTACCGCTACACCATAGCCACCATTCGATGAGCTCATGACAAGCCATCACAGCGATTCTACCTCAAAACTTCTAGTCGTGCTCGCCCTTCTGCCACTTTCGAAGATTATCAACGGGAATCCGCATAAGATTCGCCAAAGAGTTTTCTTTGCTTTTACCATCAGGTAGACGATCAACAGATTTTATTATTGAGACAGTATTATCGTCTGAATTATAGCCAATAACCTGCCAACCTTCTTCAAATATCCCCTTGCTTCTGCTGTATCTCTTCACTTCCATACCCATTTTAAACTCCTCACTTTCCTGATTTGGTTCTGATTCCATGATTATTATTTTATCACTGGTGCGCGGGAGAGGAGTTGAACCTCCACACCCAATGGGTGCTACCACCTCAAGGTAGTGCGTCTACCAATTTCGCCACCCGCGC
>CAYHKS010000045.1:0-4138 GCA_964357345.1 uncultured Candidatus Saccharibacteria bacterium
GAGCCTGTTTCGGTCCTCGGGTTGCTTCAGTGGTTGCCGAACCTTGAGGGGTAACAAAACCGGAGATTTATAATTCCGACTGAGCCGGAACAGACACACTAACATAAAAGGAAGCAAAGACCAAATACTTGTATTTTGGCCTCAAATATGCTAAAATAGGGCTAATGGTAATCACATTTCAGGGTGATGAATCCTTCAAGGTCTCTCAAGGAGAGCTCTCTGTTGTCATAAATCCAAAGTCAAAGACTTCGGCCGACGTCACGCTTTTTAGCGTTGGAAGTGAGGAAACTTCAGACAAGTCAGGATTTGTCATAAATGGTCCAGGTGAGTACGAAATCAAAGACATTTCCGTCAAAGGACTTCTCTCTTATACGAACGAAAAAAGGATAAACACTATCTATGTTTTAAACTTCGAGGGAGTCAATCTTTGTTTCTTGGGATCTCTCACAGACGCTGACTTATCGTCAGAAACTCTTGGGCAACTTGAGGATATAGATATTCTTTTTGCTCCAGTGTCTAATCACAAATTGGCAGTCTCACTTGAACCGGCTATCATCATTCCTACCAGTTATACTGGAGAGACCTTGAAGAAGTTCTTGAAGGAGACAGGCGAGGAGAAGGCGGAACCAATCGATAAACTTGTCATAAAGAAAAAAGACCTAGATGGCAAGGAGGGAGAAGTAGTAGTATTAAAAGAAGAGTAGCAAGTGGACTCACTATAAATAATAAAGCCATGAAAAAATATTTTAGAGAACTTCATACTAAGACTCCTTCTCACAAGAAGCGTTTTGCTCTTCTTGCTTCTGGTGGCGTAACCCTTGCCATATTTGCTGTTTGGTCTTTTGTCAGATTTGGAGGTGAACCGCAAATTGCCAAAGATTCTACTGGTCCTGTTAATCTAGCGGCCACAGTTGAGTCATCATCAGTCGCGGGAGCTTTTGAAGGGATAAAATCTTCGTGGCAGTCTCTTCAGAAATTAATTTCAGATGGCAAATAAGAATGAAGAAGCAAACCTGCCGGTTGGTAGGCTAGACAAGGTAGTCTCACGCTCCATTGTGAGCGAGATGAAGGACTCCTTCATCGACTACGCCATGTCGGTTATTACCGATCGTGCTCTTCCTGATGTGCGAGACGGACTCAAACCTGTTCATAGGCGAATTCTTTTTGCTATGAACTCGATTGGGCTCACAGCTAGTGCTAAAACTAGGAAAAGTGCGACTGTAGTTGGAGAGGTACTAGGAAGTTATCACCCACATGGCGATGCTTCTGTTTATGATGCGATGGTTAAGCTTGCTCAAGACTTCTCCACTCGGTACCCATTAGTTATTGGGCAAGGAAACTTTGGCTCTATTGATGGTGATGGAGCGGCTGCATACAGATACACAGAAGCCAAGATGTCGAGGATTGCTGGGGAACTTCTCGGAGATATAGAAAAAGATACGGTTAATTTTCGTCCTAACTATGACGGAACAAAAAAGGAGCCAGTCGTGTTGCCAAGCGCCCTTCCAAACCTTTTGCTCAATGGCACGCTAGGTATTGCGGTTGGTATGGCCACCAACATTCCTCCACACAATTTAAACGAGGTGGTTGACGCAAGCATTTTGCTCATTAATGATCCGGAAGCCACAACAGAAGACTTGCTCGAATTTGTGAAAGGTCCAGATTTTCCAACGGGAGGACTTATTTTTAACCAAAAAGATATTGCCCATGCCTACGCAACAGGGCGTGGAGGAATATTGATGCGTGGAGTGGCGGAAATAGTGGAGGAAGGGAAGAGTGGTAATCAAATAATTATTACTGCTATTCCTTATAGAGTGAACAAGGCAGATTTGATAACGAAGATCGCTGACCTTGTACGAGAAAAAAAGATTGAAGGTATCAAAGCTCTTAGAGATGAGTCTACCAAAGACATTCGTATTGCTATTGATTTGAAACAAGGTAGCCAGCCACAAAAAATTCTAAATTCTTTGTACAAACATACTCAACTTGAGGAAACCTTCCACGTGAACTTGGTGGCGCTTGTGGATGGAGTCCCACAGACCATGAGTTTGAAGAGTATGCTCGTAGAGTTTGTAAAGCATAGAGATGAAGTTATACGAAGACGTTCTGCCTTTGACCTCAAACAAGCTGAAGCGAGAGAGCACATTCTACTCGGGCTCAAAAAAGCCCTAGACCACATAGATCAAATAGTGAAGCTCATCCGCGCCTCAAAAACAGTTGATGATGCTAGGTCTAGCTTGATGAAGGAATTTAAATTCAGCGAACTTCAAGCCAATGCCATATTGGAAATGCGTCTGCAGAAGCTCGCCGGTCTTGAGCGGAAGAAAGTGGAGGATGAGCTTAAGGAAGTTCAAACTCTCATCGAATATCTCAAAGACCTTTTGGCATCGTCCAAGAAGGTGAAAGCTTTAATAAAGAGTGAGCTCGAAACTGTTAGAGAAAAATATGGCGATGAACGCCGAACTAAAGTTGTGAAGGGTGGAGCAAAAGTCATTTCCGTTGAAGATCTTATCCCGGACGAGGAGCAGGCTCTCGTTTTGACCTCGGGTGGATACGTTAAGCGAACAAACCCCGATGAGTATAAGAGGCAAAAGAGAGGAGGCGTAGGAGTGATTGATCTAGATACTAAAGAAGAGGACTTTGTCACTATTTTCCTCACTGCGAGTACTCACTCCGACCTCCTTTTCTTTACCGACAAGGGTAAGGCCTACCAAATAAAGATGTATGACATTCCTGAGGGCAAGCGCGCTACGCGAGGTAAGTCAATCATGAACTTCATCTCTCTAGGTGATGATGAGAAAGTCACTTCCATCCTAGCTATGCCAAAGGAGCAAAAGAATATTGAGGGCTCGCTCTTTATGGTCACCAAAGATGGAGTGGGGAAGCGAGTTTCTGCACAATCTTTCCACGATGTTCGAGCGAGTGGCATTATTGCTATTCGTTTGGATGCTGGAGACAAACTTATTTCTGTTGGTCATGCCCAGAAGGGGGATACAATTTCCTTAGTTACTAAAGATGGTGCGTCTATTAGATTCAAAGATACCGATATTCGCGAGATGGGACGTGCCGCAGGAGGAGTGAGAGCTATTAAACTTGATAAAAAGGATGAAGTGGTTGCGGCTCACGTGATAAAACCCGAGTGGAAAAATTCTTGCCTCTTGGTTATTTCGGCAAACGGTTATGGTAAGCGTACAGAGATGGGTGAATATAAAATACAAGGCAGGGGAGGAAGTGGGATTCTAACTTCGAAGGTTACAGCCAAGACCGGCGTAGTAATGGGGAGTCAAATTGTGACAGAGGAAGAGTCGGAAGTCGTAGCCATTTCTAAAAAGTCTCAAGTGGTTCGTGTAGATCTCAAAGAAATTCCAATCCTTGGTCGTTCCACCCAAGGAGTCCGCATTATGAAGCTCCGCGAAGGTGACTCACTAGCATCGCTAATTTGTTTGTAAAAAAAAATTTGATATGAAGAAGCCCGAGCGTGTTGCTCGGGCTTCGTGCTTTACGCCGCGTGGGCGTTTAGCGTCCCTTGACCGTGACATCCCAGCAGAGCTGGAATGACGGAGTGTTCTTGCAGATCATCGTTGTCCCATCGGCCACGAAATTGACCAAGGGGTTTTCCGAACCCTCGGCACTGGTGACGGCAAGGCGTGTCGGATCCGACGAGGTATACCAGGCCGGTGAGGGTGCGACGGGGGGTTCCTTCTTCCCTCCGGAGAGGAGAAGACCGAAACCCAGCATGCCAGCAACGACACCAGCGAGGAACCAAAGCAATCCGCGCATGTGCTCTCCTTGAGTTTGGAACTGCTTATTAGCCTGTATATATTATACACAATTGTTTATCTTTGTCAAGTAGAAAATGGTGGCTTAGATTAAAGCTAGAAGCTAGCACCTAGAAGCTAGAAGCCGTACAATAGAAAGATGTTTACTGACCCCAAGAAGAATGTTTTGGAATTTGGTTTCATTCCTGGACAAAAGGTGGTTGATCTTGCAAGTGGGGCCGGACACTACTCGCTAGCCCTTTCAACCGTTCTTGGACTCACGGGTAAGGGTGTGGCTGTTGATCTCAATGAAGATATATTAGCTAAACTTAAGAACGAATCCATTCGGTCTGGACAAGACAATATTGAAGTAGTAAATG
>CAYHKS010000046.1:0-3794 GCA_964357345.1 uncultured Candidatus Saccharibacteria bacterium
TTTTTGGCTCAGTTGATGAAATTGAGATGGCGGTAATGGGTTTTGTCACTGACTCGATCTCTGAGATACCAAAAAATGTTTACACTATTCACTCTCTAATTAAAGACAAGGAGTATTTACACAATCTTTACAGTGGAGAAAAGAAGGGAAAATACAAAGAACTTAAAGAAGTTCTGATAAGTGATTTAAAAGAATTTATTGGACCAATGCGAGAAAAGCGGAGAGAATGGGAGGGCAAGCCAGATGAAGTTAAAAAAATTATTACAGAAGGAGGAATGAGGATGAGAAAAGTTGTTCACGAAAAGATGCAGGATGTGCGAAATAAAGTTGGCTTAATACATCACGAATGATTCTATTATTATGATCCAGGGATTTATCCAAGCTCTAAGAGTGCAGTCAAAAATAGTTTTTATAGTTGTTCGAAACATGAAAGGGCTGACTCAAATTGTCGTTACTGCTGATAACTCAGAGTTTGAAATAGCTAAAAATTTGACTCTTGAATCGGTCATACGAGCAACCGGAGAGATGAAGGATACTCCACAGGCCCCTGGTGGAAAGGAAATGCATCCAACAAAGATTGAGGTGCTTTCAAAAGCAGAGCCTGAACTTCCTATCCCAGTTGTCTCGCAAAAGGGTGGGGAGGAAACAGATGCTCCCATTAGATTTGACTACAGATGGCTTGATTTGAGAAAGCCAGAGAAGGCTCTGATATTTAAGGTTTGGACAGAGTTTGAAAAGGGCTGGAGAAAGTATTGGGATAAGGAGGGATTCATCCAGCTCTATCCACCAGCCTTTATGTCCACTCCTTCAGAGACAGGAGCGGATGTTTTTGAAGTAAAATATTTTGACAGGAAGGCGTACCTTGCTCAATCACCCCAATTTTATAAGCAAATGGGCATTGCTAGTGGATTTGAAAAGGTATTTATGGTTGGTCCCGTTTTCAGAGCCGAGCTTTCCTTTACCACAAGACACTTAACTGAATTTACAGGATGGGACTTTGAAATTGCTTATGTAAACTCGCACGAAGACGTCATGAAGGCAGAGGAGGGGATGATTATCTCTGGATTCGAGCAGTTAGCAAGTTCTTTCCCCGAACTCAACCTAGAAGTGCCTAGAGCCCCCTTTCCAAAAATTACTATGGTTGAAGCAAAGAAAATTTTAAAAGAAATGGGGGTGGGGAGTGGTGAGGAGCACGATCTCTCTCCAGAGGAAGAGAAGGCGATTTCTGAATATGTTAAGAAGGAATTTAACCATGATTTTGTATTTATTACCGAGTACCACAAATCCAAAAGTGCTTTTTACCATATGAGATTAGATACAGGAAGTGATAGAAGCCGAAGAGCCGACCTTTTGTATAAAGGTATTGAAGTAACCACTCTTGCACAGAGAGAGCACAGAGTAGAAGTTCTAGAAAAACAAGCTAAAGAAAAAGGGATGGACTTAGAGCCTCTAAAGGATTATATAAACTTTTTCCGCTATGGATGTCCACCACACGGGGGAGGGGGAGTAGGGCCAGCCAGATTTATTATGCGAATTCTTGATCTTCCAAATGTCCGCGAAGCAACTTATCTGCCAAGAGACGTAAAAAGGCTCAACCCCTAAACATGGTGAATTCTGGTTACGCTGTAAAAACAGATGTCTTTGAGGGTCCACTGGACTTGCTTCTTGATTTAGTTGAGAAGCGAAAACTTTTTGTAAATGATATTTCGCTCTCTGCTGTTACTGAGGACTTCATAAAGTTTGTCGAAACACACGAAGAATTTCCTTTAGGTCAAAGTGCGGAATTTATCGTGGTCGCTTCAACACTAATGCTCATTAAATCTCGTTCACTCTTACCCGGACTTGAGCTTACAGAGGAAGAGACGGCGTCTATTGAGGACCTTGAAGCAAGGCTAAAGCTTTACCAAAAGACTAGAGAGCTTACCCTTAAGCTTCGAGAACTTTTTGGCAAAAATATTATTTTCGAGAAAAGCCCAAACAAAAAAGAGGTGGTTATTTTCTCACCAGATTCTAAAACTGATGTCATCAACATTTCCGATGCTCTAATGAGGGTATTGGAAACTCTACCCAAGAAAGAGTTTTTGCCGAAAACGTTAGTAAAAAAAATTATTAGCCTTGAGGCAATGATAGAGAGGTTGGCAGAAAAAATATCAAAGGGCGCCAAAATGAAGTTTAGTGATGTTTATAAAAAAGAGGACAAAATAAATGTTATCGTAGGTTTTCTGGCTGTTCTTGAGCTAGTTAAACGAGGAGCTTTAAGGGTTAGCCAAGAAGAGAAGCACGGGGAAATTGAGATGGAAACTGATAAAGTAGGTACGCCTAGTTACGCCTAAAAACAGTATGAATTTAGAATCAAAAATAGAAGCAATACTTTTGTTTAAAAATGAGCCAGTGTCTCTTGCCGTCCTTGCAAGCTTACTGAATGAATCAAAAGATAATTTGCTGTTAGCAATTTCTAATTTGCAAAGACAGTTTCAAAATCGTGGAATCGTAATTGTTTTTGATGGAGAAAATTTGTGTTTCGGTACTAACCCTGAACTCTCAAAACTTATCGAGACTATTCAAAAAGACGAACTTCAGAGGGAACTCGGCAGAGCGGGGCTAGAAACTCTATCCATTGTCTTGTATAAAGGCCCCGTCTCTCGTAGAGAGATAGATTATATAAGGGGAGTCAATTCGGGATTTATATTAAGAAATCTAATGATCCGTGGCCTTGTGGAGAGAGCAGAGTCGTTAGCGGAGGAGAGAAGTTTCAGCTACAAGCCGACACTGGAACTCATGCGACATCTTGGTATTCAAAAAAGAGAGGACTTGCCCGAATTCGGAGTAGCTTTACAAAAGATAGAGTCGTTCATCCAAAACCCTCCCGCCGATGCTAACGAATAGAAGGGAAGTAATTTTTTTCTGTTTTCTTGGATTTATTCTGATAGTTCTTTTAGTTTTTATATCAGTTCTTGGTGGTAGACAAATTGACCCCTTAGAAAACCGAAACGTAATTGGGACTCCTGCTTCTATTACAGACGTCAGTATAAATGCTAAATCTGCTTATGTTCTTGATATTTACACCGGTAAGGTTTTGTATGCAAAAAACGAAAATGCCCGTTTACCACTGGCTTCATTGACTAAGCTAATGAGTGCCTTAGTGGCAAGCGAAACTGTTCCAGAGTATACAGTTGTACAAATACCAAGCGAAGCTCTAGAAACAAGAGGTGAGTCAGGACTTATTTCGGGAGAACATTGGTTACTTAAAGATCTACTTGATTTTTCTCTCGTGACTTCTGCCAATGATGGAATCAGAGCAAT
Source organism: uncultured Candidatus Saccharibacteria bacterium (assembly GCA_964357345.1). Classification (GTDB taxonomy): domain Bacteria; phylum Patescibacteriota; class Minisyncoccia; order Phycocordibacterales; family Zambryskibacteraceae; genus JAIFWN01. The sequence goes on from CAYHKS010000046.1 coordinate 3,304, forward strand.
TGCTCTAGCTCTAGGCTCCATTTCAAGTTCTACTCCCAACACTGAACTTGTTATTGCAGACTTTGTCAAAAGGATGAACGCCAAAGCCGAGTCTCTTGGAATGACGAGTACATATTACCTAAATGATACCGGCCTAGATGAATCGGGGAACAGGGGAGGAGCTTATGGGAGTGCTATCGATCAAGCAAGGCTTGCAGAATATATAATCAAAAATTACCCCACCCTACTTTCGGCCACGAGAAAACCGAGTTTGAACATCACATCCCTAGATGGCATTACCCACATGGCGCTCAACACCAATTCTATCGTCGCATTAATACCGGGGTTAATGGTCTCTAAAACTGGCTCAACAAACATAGCTGGTGGAAATTTGATAGTGATTTTTGACCCTGAAATAGGTAGGTCAATTATTGTATCTGTCCTCGGTTCAACAGAAGAAGGACGTTTTGATGATGTGCTAAAACTAGTGAGGGCAAGCATGAAAAGTATAG
>CAYHKS010000047.1:0-3782 GCA_964357345.1 uncultured Candidatus Saccharibacteria bacterium
CGGGTCTACAAGTTGAACGGCACAGATATCATCAACGGGGCCAATAGTGTAGGGGGAGTTAACTGACGGTTTGATTTTCCTATACAACCTGGTTAACAGCTTTTTTACTGGGCTATATCTGTAACTCATATCAATAAGTATAAACTCAAATATTTCGTTTTCTGGCGGAGGAGGTGAGATTCGAACTCACGGCGCCCTTTCGAACGCGACAGTTTTCAAGACTGTTGCCTTAAACCACTCAGCCACTCCTCCTATGGCTCTATACAAACACAAAAACTAGTTTTCTACCATCACCTCGACTTTGTATTTGCGGGCGACGATGAAGAGGTAAATGATTTCCAGAATTCCGAAGGTATTCAGAATGAGTATTGCCGTAAACCAGTATTTTTGACGGAGGCTGGCTGACTTCCAGAGAGCCAAACCTTTCCAAATAACTGTCCATAGGACGAAGGCAGAAAACAAGATGGGGTGAGCTTTAATCCAGATTTCCATACTATAAGTATACTATAATGCCCATATGAGACTCATGGCCATAGATTTTGGAGAAAAGAGGGTAGGAGTTGCCTCAACAGATGAAGCGGGGGATTTCGCACTACCTAGAATGGTTCTTACAAATGACAGTAATCTACTGAATGAGATCTCAAGACTCGCCGAGACTTGGCAAGTAGATAGAATAATTGTTGGTGAGTCACTAAACTTTAAGGGAGAACCAAATCCAATCCACGAAAAGGCGGCAGAATTTGCCCGTAGTCTCGAATCTTTGGGCAAGTTGGTGGAATTTCATCCAGAGCTTTTGACCTCTATTGAGGCCACAAGACTTCAAGGAGAGAACGACATGCTCGACGCCTCGGCTGCAGCTCTTATATTAAAAAGTTATATGGATAGTAGAAAAGCCCAATGATAACAATTGATGAATTTAAAAAAGGAGAGATAAGTATCGGCAAGATTATTTCCGTTGAACTTATTGAAACTAGTGAGAAGCTCTTGAAGCTATCGGTAGACTTTGGAGAAGAAAATCCCCGACAAGTAGTTTCAGGAATACGAAAATATTTTAGTGACCCACAGTTGCTCGTTGGTACTAAATGCGCATTTGCTACGAATCTTGAGCCTAGAAGTCTAATGGGGCTAGAAAGTCAGGCAATGATTTTAGCAGTTTCAACCGATACCACCTTCTCCCTTCTCCACGTTTCAGACGAAATACCAGTCGGCACAAAAGTGAAGTGATATAATAGAAGAATGAAGTTGTTTGATCATTTTCCTACACCTCGTTTTTTGACATTGGCCGATGCCGGCATCTCTATCTCCTCACGAAATGTTCGCTACATTTCTTTTAGTTCAGGCAAAAAAGGGGAACTTCATGTTAGGCAATCTGGGGATATTCCACTACCTGAAGGGGTAGTTTCCAAAGGAGAGGTTAAGGACAAACAGAAACTGATAGAGGTATTGTCAAAGCTTTCTAAGGAACAAGGGTTCAAATTTATCAACGCCACCTTACCAGAGGAGCGAGCTTACCTCTACACCACCACCATAGACAGGGTGCCCTATCGGGATCTTCGTGACGCAGTGGCCTTCACCCTAGAGGAGAATGCTCCGCTATCTCTTTCCGAATCAATCTTTTCTTTTGAGGTTATCGATGGACCGAGTGAGATGAGAGCTGCTGTGTCGGTGATCCCTGCTAACGTGGCACAGGACTATATAGACACTCTTGAGCTGGCGGGACTAGTACCCGTCGCCTTTGATGTTGAATCACAAGCCATCGCTAGAGCTTTGGTTAAAGTGGGGGATGAGCGGTCTCACCTTATCATTTATCTGGGGCATAGTAGGGTAGGTTTTTATCTGGTGCGCGATGAGGCTGTTCAGTTTAGCTCGACACTTTCTTTAGATGTGGCAGATTCTATGAATCAAGAAACCATTTCCATATTGAAGACCGAGATACGCAAGTTCTTTTCTTTCTGGAGTGCAAAATATGAGTCGAGCGATATGCCGAACCAAAAAGTTGAACGGATTATTGTGGGAGGACCTTGGGCTAAGGATGAGAAATTGGTCTCAAGTATTATGAGTGATGTTGAGACTCCCTATGCTCTTGGAAATGTATGGGTAAATGTTTGCGACATAGATAAACGTTTGCCTGAGATTCCTTTTGATACATCTTTAGCTTATGCCGCGGCCATAGGTGCTGCCTTAGGAGAGAGTTATCGCCAATATGTATAAATTGTTGCCACCACTAGAGGTTAATAAGATTAGAAAGGAGTATGCATTGAGACGCATCTCTGTCATTCTTGGTCTCATTGCTGGGGCCATCATTTTTGCGGATGCCACTCTAGCTCCCTCACTTATCTTTGCCACAAAAAAGAAAGAAGCCTCTCTCTATGTCCTCTCTTCAGTTAGAGGAACTTCAACAAAAATAGACAGAGAAAAATTAGAAGTTTGGGTCGAAAAAACAAAGAAGGAGCTTTTGGCCATAGCTCCTGATGGTAATGAAGACAAGCCTTACGAGTATTTCCAAAAAGTACTACTCAAGAAGTCATCCGGAGTCTCCTTGTCTAGCTTTTCTTGGATGAGGCAGACCAACAACAGCAAGAGTTTGCGTATTTATGGAGTGGCCGATACAAGACAATCCCTGCTCGCTTTCCAGTCGGAACTAAATTCATCCCAAGACTGGAGTCAGGTGGATTTACCGGTTGGCACCATTGCCCGAGAATTTGATATATCGTTTGAGATCTCTCTTGTCCCACAAAAAACCAAATGAATGCCTTAACAAGAATAGTTATTGTGTGTACGATGATCATCGCTTTTGGCGGGATATTGTATTACGAACTTTCTTCCATCTCGCGCATAAGAGGTGAGGTTACTCAAGCCAATATTGCAATCCTTGAAAAAACGGGGAGCGACAGTCGCACCAAAAGCATCCTTGCTCTACAAGAAAATTACAAGGATGATCTTGCAGTAATAAATAACACTGTCTTAAACAAAACAGAACTTGTCTCTGTGTTAGAAGAACTTGAAAAGACAGGGAGGAATCTTGGATTAAAAACTTCCATCTCTTCTATAACAGATGAAGCTACCAAGACGGCCTCGAGTACAGCACAAACTGTTCGCATTGCTGTAAGCGCAGAGGGTGTCTGGTCTTCGAACCTTGCCTTCATTAGACTCATAGAGAACTTGCCTCATAAGATAAGTATAGAGAGAGTCGACCTAACCAAGTCAGAAGAGATTTGGAGAACTAATGCAACTATTAAAGTCACTATATATCCAGAAAAATGATTAAAATCTTTGATAAAAGTGGATATGCAAATCGTGGGCGTTTCCTAGGATGGGGGAGTGGTCCCGATGCTGACTGGAAAGTGATTTTCCCTATTTTTACTATCCTTTTAATTGTTATAGCAATACTTAGCTTTATCGCCTTTATGAATGTTGGTAGCGGAGCCTTTGGTTCCGATATTTCTAGTACAGTAGAATCCCCCTTGGATAAAAAATTGCTACAGGGAAATGTTAAATACTATAAAGAGAAACAAAACATATTTGAGTCTCTTCGAACTGGCAAGGAAACTACTCCGGATCCTTCGATTTAACCAATGTGCTCTCGGCAGGAATCGAACCTGCATCAAAGCCTTAGAAGAGCTCTGCTTTATCCATTAAGCTACGAGAGCGATACGAACACATTACCATATTTGACTTTGCATCTCAAAACAGGTTTTATTTGTGGGCGATACAGGACTCGAACCTGTGGCATCTTCAGTGTAAATGAAGCGCTCTACCAACTGAGCTAATCGCCCGCATGA
>CAYHKS010000048.1:0-3606 GCA_964357345.1 uncultured Candidatus Saccharibacteria bacterium
AAAAGCATCTGCGATTTCCTCCATATTGTGCCCGTCAACTTCTATCACAAACCAATTAAAGGCTCTCCATTTATCCGAAAGGCTCTCAAGAGGCATAATATCTTCTGTAAAACCATCTATCTGGATATTGTTTCTGTCTATGACAGCTACCAGATTGTGTAGTTTATTTTTCCCAGCAAGGAGTATTGCTTCCCAACTCTGCCCCTCATCGAGCTCCCCATCACTCATCATGCAATAAATACGGCGCTCTCCCTCCTTCGCATCCATCCTGTCGGCTATCGCCATACCCACGGCTTGCGAGAGTCCAGAACCAAGTGGTCCCGAACTTGTTTCTAGCATCGGCAAAAAATCACGGTGAGGGTGACCCTGTAAGCGAGAACCAAATTTTCTTAAGGTTTTGAGTTCCTTCACTTGGAAATAACCTGCGTGAGCCATGGTGGCATAGAGCACTGGGCAAATATGACCGTTACTTAAAACAACTCTGTCTCTCTCCTCCCACTCTGGATTTTTTGGATCATGTTTAAGAGTATGAAAATATAGAACCGTAAAGATATCGGCCATACCAAGAGGTCCAGCCGTGTGTCCACTCCCTGCTTCTACGAGAGTATCTATAATAAAGATGCGAATGTCATTCGCGCGCTCTTGTAGCTCTATTACTTTTTCGTCAGATAACTCCATAGATTTTTAAATTGCGAACCAACCACTAGTCTTTGTACTCCCATCTCGCGAAGAATTTGGTAATTCTTTTCGTTTATTCCTCCGTCCACACTAATAGGCACATCAGGGAACCTATTTCTTACCTCTCTTATTCTATCAAATGCTCTCTCAACAAAGGGGTGGCCTTGCTCGCCTATCTCATCTATAGACATAATATGAACAAAATCAAAGTTGGGAATATTTTTGAAGACGTCCTCAATTGATACGTTCATTTCCACCCCCAATCCGATTTCTACCATACTTCTCCACTCCGTTAGTCTTGATGGGATCTTGTGAACAATAATCCTTCTTGCCCCCCTGTCTATCCACTTTTCAATAAGTTCTTCGGGAAATTCCACCATCAAATGAGCTTCAAAATCTTTGTTCATCGGAATCCAAACATCAGACTCCAGTACATCTAAATGCACAATAGACACTTCTGGTGGAATTTGTGACAACTTTTCTACCAAATCTTGAGCATTCTCCGGAAGAATAGCCGGGATAATCTCACTCATGGGTTACTCTTTCAAATTTAGCTATACGCCTGACATGCCTTTCGTCTTCGGGAAATGGTGCTTCAAGCCACTCATGTACAGCTCTCATCGCATCTTCTTCTGTCACAAATCTTGCACCAATAGAAAGTACATTGGCATTGTTGTGCTCTCTTGAGAGTTTGATGATAGTGTCGTTCTCCTCTACCAAAGACTTCCCGCCACCATAGTAAACGGTAGCTCGAACGTTTTTAAATCTGTTCGCAATCATGGCCTCTCCTTGACCGGAACCCCCCATGACTATACCTCGCACATTATTTGGATTCATAGAAACCTCTCTTGCTACTGCTGGAACAAAATCGGGGAAGTCATCAGTTTCATTGTATTCATTTGCACCTTTATCTATAACCTCGTGTCCAAGACTCTGCAAAAATGGAATAAGCTTTTGTTTAAGCCCAAACCCAGCATGATCACTAGCTACAAAAATTTTCATTTCTATTTTATTTGATGGCTTGGCCCGTCTTTACAACATGATCCACAAGTGTGTGAGTGTACCCCATCTCGTTGTCATACCAGGCAAAAACTTTGACCAAATTTCCACCTACCACACGGGTCATAGCAAGATCTGCAATAGAAGCGTGGGCAGCGTCTTTGATGTCGGAGGAAACAATGGGTTCTGACGTAACTTCGAAAATGTTCTTCCACCTGTCTGTGTGCGAAGCGTCGGTCATTATCTTGTTCACTTCTTCCACAGTTGTATCGCGCTTTGAGATGAAGGTGATGTCGGCAATAGAACCAACCACTGTTGGTACACGGATGGAGATGCCATCAAACTTACCATCAAGTTGTGTGAGTGCTTTGCCTACTGCAATTGCAGCGCCAGTACTTGATGGCACGATGTTTTGCGCCGCAGCTCTCCCCTCTCGCCAATCCTTTTTGTTTGGACCATCAACTATAGACTGGCTAGCAGTGTAGGAATGGACTGTGTTAAGAATCGCTTTCTCTATCCCAAGAGCTTCGTCTAAGATTGCGAGTACTGGAGAGGCAGCATTCGTGGTGCAAGAAGCGTTGGAACTAACCTCGCAGGTCTCGAGCTTCTCTTCATTGATACCCATAAGGACTGTGGGTCCAATATCTGTATTCATGGGAGCTGTGACAACAACTCTTTTGGCACCTGCTTTGATGTGTCCGTCTGCCCCCTCCTTCACAAATCTCCCAGTAGACTCGACCACTACATCAATTTCGAGATCTTTCCACGGTAACTTAGTTGGATCAGTTTCGGAGAAATACTTCACCCCCTCTAGGGTGAGCTTACTCTGACCGTAAACGGAATCGAATTTAATAAGATATTCGATATTGTCTTTATCGCCAAGATCATTAATAGCTACCACCTCAAGGTGCTTGTTCTCCTTCGCCAGTTTATAAAACGCCCTACCAATCCTCCCCGCGCCGTTTATGGCTACTCGTATTTTAGACATAGGATAATTTTAGCATTTTGAGCCCGATTTTAAGCCTCTTTTGTACACAGCTATTTTCTACTTGACAAATCTGTATTTTGTGTAGTATAATTGAGGGAGTCAATGAACCTCATTCCGGGCTAAGCCCAAAGGAAAAAGATGTACACGGTGAGAATCATGATCCGAGTGCTCGACGATTTCACACGTACGATGGTCGCGTCCCTCGTGATTGCCCTCGTGCTTGGCTATGCCTCAAGCCAGGTGGGCGAGTTCAAGCCGACGGTGGTCGCGATCAATCCGACAGCTGCCGCCAGTTTCGACTGCCGTTGCAGTCGTTACTAGAATAGCCTGTCTCACCAAATCACAAGGCGCGTCACACGACGCGCCTTTCGTTTTTTAATACTACTTACTACTTACTACCACTCATTCCCCCACTCCAGTTGGAATGCTTGGAGCTGTTGGTTCGGGCTTTTCTTCTGCTGGAGCCCCCATGCTCTTCTTGACTGTGGCGCTATGACCATCTACTTCGTATGAGGTGTTTTGAGCTTCAAAAAAGTTCACTAGTTCATAGACATCTGTGGCGGTAGACATCCACTTAGCAGGATTGGTAGCGTTATAAAACTTAGGTAAGCCCAGTTCCTCCATACGCCTGTCGGCTACATACTGTACGTACTGATTTACATACTCGGCGTTGAGACCCAAAATTCCTTGTGGGAAGAGATCCTTATTGTAAGTAGTTTCCAAATTCACTCCCTCCACAATGATGTCTCGTATTTCGTTAGCAAAATCTTCTGTTAGAAGTTCCGGGTTCTCCTCCAAGATATTGTGGACAAGGTTTATGCCGAATTTTAGATGTAGCGATTCATCACGAAGTACCCAATTAATCATTGAGCCAAAGTTACGAAGTTGATTACGTTGCATGAAGGAGAGTGCCACGATGAAGCCCGAGTAGAACGATATCC
>CAYHKS010000049.1:0-3596 GCA_964357345.1 uncultured Candidatus Saccharibacteria bacterium
TGCTTCATAAAGTTGCGTTCGTTCTCTTAATTATCGGCGGTCTTAACTGGGGTCTCGAGGCCTTCGGCACAGGGCTCAGTCAATGGCTTCCATGGAATGTAGCTATGATTATCTACATCTTGGTTGGCATCTCGGCTATCGTCGAAGTTTTTGGTCACAAGAAGTTGTGTAGAAACTGTGACAAGCCAAACATGCAGGGCACAATGTAATTGAAACTGTTTCTTTAAAGTTCCTAAACTAAAACACCCTGAGCTTGTCGAAGGGTGTTTTAGTTTGACGCCCAGACATCATTCTTCCACTGCCAGTCTGAACCCATCCCACCAAAGACAAAGATTTTATCCCTCCAGACTAAAACCGAATGATCCTCGCGACCAATCCACTCTGGGTCCATGTTTGTCTTTTTCCATATTACTCCATCGTCTGAGAACCAAATATCATTCGCTCCCCCATTTTCTTCGTCATTAAGTCTCCCAATAACCCAAAGTTTGTCATGAAAAACTACTAGAGAGTGTCCCTGTCTTCCCTGCCAAGGAGGAGTGGCCATTTCCTCCCAATGAACACCATCTGATGAGACCCAGACATCATTGAAGGTTTTGCCAGATAAGTCCATTCCTCCAGAAAGAAATATTCTATCTTTGAAAACAGTTATCGCATGGTCCCACCTTGGACTCCAAGGGGCTTCCGGCATTACCTCATCCCAACTAACTCCATCGCTCGAGGACCACACATCATTCCTCACTTTGCGCTCATCATAATTAACTCCGCCCATAAACCAGATTTTTTCTTTAAAGATTATAGCGGTCTGTCCCTCTCGAGGTTGCCAAGAAAATTTTGGCGAGGCTTGAGCCCACAAGACTCCATCACCTGATTCCCAAATATCGCTGGTATAACCACCCACCGGACTCCAACCACCAAACATAAACAGTTTGTTGTTGAGGGAGACGACTGACATAGAGCGTCTCGGTGGCCATTTAGCCTGTTCGGCAACCATAAGCCAATTTATTCCATCTTCGCTAGTCCAAATATCGTTGAAGTGGGGAGCCTCCCAATACGGAATATAGTTATTTCCTTGAATATTTTTACTTCCATCGAGTCCTCCCATGGTCCACATTTTATTATTAAAGATGAAGCTCACAGCCGAGTCTCTCGACTGCCAACTCGCGTTAGGAGTAACTTCCGTCCAAGACAATAATTCGGGTACAAACTGCACTACTCCCTTAGTATCAAAAGAGCCAACATTAGCAACATAGTGCCCCTGGCTTTGTATAGGATAAAAATAGGCAAAAACTGAGAGGAAGACAAGGGCCAGAAGTATAAGAAACAAATTAAGAGTGGATACTTTCAAATTATTTTGCAGTTTGGAAAAAATCTACCAATCCTAAGTACGTACGCTCTGCCATCTCTTCCATAAACTTCTCACTTTGTTCTTCGTCTTGGAAGACTGGTCTATAGATATACCCATACTCAATGAGAAGACTTGCACCATCAACTGTATTGGCGTTCCCGGTAGCTATAAGGTCTGGGCTTTCAACGATTCCTGACTCCTCCTTAGGAAAATTACTAATTGTAAATCCCTTGGAAAGTTCGTCGAGCACGTGCTTTGCAACCTCTCTTGTTGCTAAAGAATTGGAGTATTGCTGTTCAGGCACATAGATAGTGAACCCCCAATACTTCCCCGGTCGATCGGCTCTGGCTCTTGGATAATCATTGAAATGGATGTGCACCAACAAATCCACATCATTCTCTGAGGCCCACTTGTTGATACCGTAGAGTCGTGTGGCTACATCCGAAGAAACAACAGGATGGGCCACACCATTCACTTTAGCCAGTCTGCCATCGAGTACCAATTTCTCCATCTCTGACTTTTTCAACTTGCTAAAGTCTATAATCGCCTGCCAGTTGTTTTTAAAATACGATTCGAGTTCTGGATTCCAGATATTTTTATCTCGAGTAAGACTTATATCAAAATGGGAGTTGCTCTTAAAATGTTCGGCCAGTCGAAGTGCTAAATCCACATTCATATCCCTTTCTTTGAGTGCCCCATACTCTGCTCCCCCGTAGTTTGGTTCGTGCCCAGGGACAATCAAAATCTTTACCTTCCGACCAGTTTGCGGAGCCTCAAGAAATTTTGACTTTAAGTCATCTACCGTAATACTTTGAACAAAAAATGTGGCGGCAAAAAACTCTTTGATACTCTCTGGCAAAGAAATCTTCCCGATTATGAAAACACTCCACAAGACAAAGACGGAGCCCAGGACTATCAGGATTTTCTTCAGCATCCACTAATTGTAGCATCGCATTTTATGCTTGATGCTCGAGGTCAAGTTTGCGCTTTGGTTTGATTTTGTTTCTAATCAAAATCTCTTCAAATTCTTTTTGTTCTATCGTCTCAACCTCAATTAGTCGAGTGGCAATATCGTTTAAAGTTTCGCGATAATCATTGATAACTTTCTGAGCACGTTTGAGTGAGTCGTCAATGATTTTGTTTACTTCTGCATCTATCTTCCCTCCTACCTCCTCCGAATATTCGTGGTGTTCAAAATTTTGACCAAACATTGGTCTCCCCGGTTCTCTCTCAAAAGTGATCGGTCCCAATTTCTCACTCATGCCATACTTAGTGACCATGTCACGGGCCAAAGCTGAAGCCACTTGTAAATCATTTGATGGACCAGTGGTAACATCTCCATACAAACTCTTCTCTACCACATAACCACCGAGAGCTACAGTAATATCATCCAAAAATTCTTTCTTCGATTGCAATTTTCTGTCCTCCAGAGGCAGTTTCAAAACATATCCAGCAGCGCGACCACGACTGATGATAGAAATTTTGTGCACTGGATCTGCGTATGGAAGTACGGAGGCAATGAGAGCGTGGCCCGCCTCGTGATAAGCAGTTAATTCCTTTTCTTTTTTGGAAAGGATATGACTTCTTCTTTCCGGCCCTAGCATTACCTTTTCTATCGACCTGATTAAATCATACTGAGCGACTTGAGTGCGATTCTCTCTTGCAGCAAGGATTGCTGCCTCGTTCATCAACGAGTATAGATCGGCACCTGAAAACCCGGGAGTGCGTTCGGCAATTAGAGCCAACTTCACATCTTCAGCAAAAGGTTTGGTCCTTGAATGAATTTTTAAAATCTCTTCTCTATCAGCCCGATCGGGCAAATCTAAAGTAACACGTCTATCAAAACGTCCGGGGCGTAGAAGAGCTGGATCCAAAACATCCGGTCTGTTGGTAGCCGCCATGACTATGACCTTCTCATTGGGCTCAAAGCCGTCCATCTCCACAAGGATTTGGTTTAGGGTTTGTTCTCTCTCGTCATTCCCGCCTCCCATCCCCCCTCCACGCACGCGCCCTACCGCATCTATCTCGTCAACAAAGATAATAGCTGGAGCAGACTTCTTAGCCATGTCAAAAAGGTCTCTCACTCGAGAGGCTCCAACTCCCACAAACATTTCTACAAATTCTGAACCAGAAATGGAGAAGAAGGCTACTCCAGCTTCTCCAGCTACAGCACGTGCAAGCAAGGTTTTACCTGTCCCCGGTGCCCCCATCAAAAGAATGCCTTTTGGAATTCTTGCTCCAATGTCCAAAA
>CAYHKS010000050.1:0-3465 GCA_964357345.1 uncultured Candidatus Saccharibacteria bacterium
TTTTTTTCCAAATAAGTTCATTTCAATTTTGTATCTCGTGCGAAAGAGCTATCTTAAGAACCTCCTCCGCCACTTTTTTAGATGCATCGGGCATATCAAAGGCAATAGTTGCAGCTATCATTTTGCTTCTTAAATCTGCGCTTGAAATAATTCTTTCTACCTCTGCACTAAGTATGTGGGAGGTAAAGTTGCCTTCCTCAATGACCTCACAAGCCCCCGTTCTTGCGTAAGCGAAGGCATTCATCCTCTGGTGATCACCATGCGATTCGTTAATTGGGATAATAATTGATGGTAGATGCCAGGCGGCTATTTCGAAGATTGTTGAACCTGCACGCGAGACAACCACATCGGCGGCACCAGCTGCCATGCGCATTTCAATTGTATTCAAATAAGGATAGGGCTTGTATCTTTCTTTGTGGGGGGAATTATGCAGAATAACATCTGCCGTAGTTTTGACTGATGATAAATTACTCTTTCCAGTTTGATGGACTATTGCAAACTTTTTTACAAGATCAGGGAGAGCCTCTATTACTTCCTCATTTATCACTTCTGCACCTTGGGAGCCTCCAAGGACTAAGACGACCGGTACTCCCTCATCAATTTGTAAAAACTCTCTAGCTCCCTCGGTCTTTCTTTCTCTGACATCATTTCTTATTGGATTTCCGGTATGAGCTACTTTATCACTCGGAAAGTATTTTGCCGCCTCTGACCATGAGACAGCAATACGGGCTGCAAATTTGCCAGCCCACTTATTGACTCTACCTGGGACGGCATCAGACTCGTGGATGACGACAGGAATGCGCAAAATTTTTGCAGCAAGCAAGACGGGGAAACTCGCATATCCTCCTTTGCCGAAGATGACATCAGGGTATAGTCGATAAACTTTATACAGGGCTGTAATAATACCCAATCCTGTAGTCCACAAATCAAAAAAATTTAGAAGTGAGAAATACTTTCTAGACTTGCCAGCTGGAACTTTTCTATATTCAATGCCTTGCTCGAATAAAACACTCTCGTTGTATGGAGTTGGAGCCATGTAGAAAAGTTCAGGCTCTATGAGCCTCTTTTCCTTTATAAGATTTTTGATTGCCTCAGCCACCGCTATTATTGGGTAGAAGTGTCCGCCTGTTCCGCCTCCAGTAAAAAGTATTCTCATTGTTATTTTTTCAGACTATTTTTAGTCATGGTTCTTGATACCGACAAGACTATGCCTGCTTCGAGCAAGGTAATGAAGAGTGATGTACCACCGTGACTAACAAACGGTAAGGTTATCCCAGAGAGTGGCAATATGCCTAGCATGGCCCCTATATTTAAGAACGCTTGGGCAGTGATTATTATAACAAGCCCAACTACGAGCAGTCTACCAAAGGAGTCTCCGGAACTTGAAGCAATTTTGAGACCTCTCGTAGCAAAAATTACAAAAAGTAAAATAAGGCCAGAGGCTCCCAGGAAGCCAAACTCCTCAGCTTCAACGGCAAAAATCGAATCCCCTATCGGTTCAGGCAAAAAATTAAATTTTTGGACACTTTGTCCAAACCCACGTCCAAACAATCCTCCAGAACCTATAGCAATCAGAGATTGTTGGATCTGGTAGCCAGCTCCTTGTGATTGTGTTTCTGGGTGTATGTAAGTATTAATGCGTTGCATAACGTAAGGTCTCGTAAAAGCCAACATTGCAAAAGCGATAATTCCAGTTAGGAAAAGCATAAAAACATATTTCCATTTTCCTCCCGCAACAAGATAGATGGCAACACCAGCAACTATAATCATTAAAAACGTGTCGTTGTCTGGCTGCATAAGAAGTGGAATCCCACAAAATCCTAGAAGTATTAAAAGTGGCAAGAATCCATGTTGAAAAGTTTCCATTTTTTCTTTTGCCTTGGAAGCCCATGCCGAAAAATATATAACAAAAGCAAGCTTCAAAACTTCCGAAGGTTGGAATGAGAAATTCCCAAGTAAAAACCATCGTCTTGCCCCATTATGTTCAAACCCCAGCTGGGGGAAAAGAACTAGAATATTGAGAATAATAGCCCCAACCAAGAGAAAAAAAGCAACTCTTTTTAAAATTTTATGGTTTGCTCGGCTTGCTAGGAACATAGCTATAGAGCCAAAACAAAATCCGAGTATAGCCTGCGAAAAAGTAACGGAGGAATATTGGGTACTAGATTTTGCTAGGAGTCCCAAAGATGCCGAATAGAAGATAAAAAACCCTGCAACCATTAGGATGATTACAGAAATCAAAAAGGGCTTATCTACCCGTGATTCTAAATGAGCCATTCAAGAAATTATAGCAGACTGACCTATTGAGTTGTGCCTCCACCCAAAAGGACGATGACGATGCCAACTATGGCGGAAATAACACCAATAATCCAATACCGCATGACGACAGTTGAGGCAGGCCAGCCCTTGGCTTGAAAATGGTGATGGACTGGTGCAACCAAGAAAACCTTTTGACCATCTCTAAATTTTTTAGATAAAAGTTGGATAGAACTTGAGGCGCTGGATATAACCAGAGTCGAGGCAATTATAGGCAAGATGAGTACCTGTTGAGTAAGAAAGGCTACCACGGCCAGAGTCATGGTCAGAGCCATGATGCCAGTTTCGGACATAAAGAAACGTGCTGGCGGAATATTGTGCCAAAGGAAGGCCAAGAGAGCTCCGACCAAAACAAAGCAGAATGCAGCCAAGTCTATTTGGTTTCCCAAGAAGGCAATTATGCCGTAGGCGCTAAAAATAATGGCAAAAACTCCGCCAGAAAGTCCATCAAGTCCATCTATCACTCCTCCTGAATAGGTGCCGAGCATCACGATTATAAAAAATGGGATGAAAAGCCACCCGATATTGAGAACGCCAAAGAAAGGAACAATAATGGAAGTGACTTCCAGTTTACTATAGAACCACCATGCCCCGATGATTGCGACAGTCGTAACCATGATCAGTCTTTTTTTAAAAGAGAGTCCACCAGCCTTTTGATCATAGACTTCGCTAACTGACCAATAATCATCCAAAAGTCCTACTAAAGCCCCTACAATTAGAGTGAAGACAGGCAACCAAGTTTGATTTCTTGAGAAAAAATTAAGCTTATCAAGCAATTCCCCATTGATTTGGGAGCTAAGCCAAAAAAGGATAATAGTAATCAAAGCACTTGCCCATACCACCACTCCACCCATTCGAGGAGTCAATCTCTCTTCATCACTATGGAGAGACTGTGTAATACTGGCTGCTCTTCCATCTGTTGTGACAAAAACACTTTTCTTTTTCCAAAACATGTGTGCAGTCAGGAATTTTGAAACATAGGGGGTTATGAGCAATCCTAAGACGAAAGAAATGATAGCTGGGGCAAAGGTTTTGACTACGTTTATAATCATTTTGAGAGAGTTTACGAACTCAATCTAATCGTACACTATTTCCTATACTTTTCATGCTTGCCCTCACTAGTTTTAGCACATCATCAAAACGTCCTTC
>CAYHKS010000051.1:0-3397 GCA_964357345.1 uncultured Candidatus Saccharibacteria bacterium
CCTCCGACCTTGGGCTTATGAGTCCCACGCTCTAACCAACTGAGCTACGCCGACAGATGCGTTGAAGTAATATACTATTTTTTGTTGATTTTGTCAGTTCTATGCGTTATAATGCGTTTCTTAGCGGGTTGGAGGAGTAGTACCTCGACAGGCTCATAACCTGTAGGCGTCCGTGCAAATCGGGCACCCGCAACAATAGATGCGACTACTCTGGCAAGAACTCAAAAGGCACAAGAAGGTTGTGTTTGGAGCACTGGCGCTAGCCACAATAAACCAAGTTTTCTCGCTCCTTGACCCGCAGATTTTTCGCATAATCATTGATAACTACGCTTCAAAGGCGTCATTGTATTCGCCAGCGCAATTTATTCAAGGAGTTGGACTTCTCCTCCTTCTCTCTATTAGCGTTGCTTTCATCTCTCGCACAGCCAAGGCCTTCCAAGACTATTACGTCAATGTGACAATTCAGCGTTCTGGTACTAACCTCTATGCTCAAAGTGTCGGACATTCATTTTCTTTACCCTATGCAGTTTTTGAAGATCAAAGTTCTGGGCAGCTTTTAAACAAACTACAAAAAGCTCGAACCGACTCACAGGTGTTTATTACAAATTTAGTAAACATTCTCTTTCTTTCCTCGTTGGGCATTCTTTTTGTGCTCATTTATGCAAGTTTTGTTCACTTAGCAATCGGTCTCACTTTTCTTCTAGTCTTTCCGATTCTTGGAACTGCCATTTATTTTCTGAGTAAAAAAATCAAGGAGGCTCAACAATTGATTGTGCGGGAGACTTCTTCACTTTCTGGTTCAACTACCGAAACTTTGCGCAATGTGGAATTGGTTAAAAGTCTCGGCCTTGAGAAACAGGAAGTGGAGAGGCTCAATGCGGTTAATGAAAAGATTCTTGAGCTCGAACTAAAAAAAGTAAAGATGGTGCGCAAACTCGATTTTATTCAAGGCACTTTAACCAACGCCCTTCGATCAGTCATCCTTCTACTTATGCTTTGGTTAATTTTTTCCAAGGCCATCACTATCGGGGAGTTTTTCACCCTATGGATATACTCCTTTTTTGTTTTTGCTCCGTTAGGGATGCTCGGAACACTCGCTGCAAGTTATCAGGAGGCGAGGGCTAGTCTCTCACAACTTGAGGAGGTGATGGCTCTTAAATCTTCCCCAGTTCCCAAGGAACCACGCGAGCTTGGTAAAATCGAAAAGGTTGAGTACAAAAATGTTTTTCTGCAGTATGCGTCTGGCAAAAAAGATGCACTGTCTGGAATCAATCTAGCAATACACGCAGGAGAAACTGTGGCTTTTGTTGGACCTTCAGGTTCTGGTAAGAGCAGTATGGTTAAGCTTTTGGCTGGACTCTATGAGCCCACAAAGGGGAAAATTGCTTTTAATGATTTGAGTATGAGTGAGATTAGTATTGATGCTCTGAGGCAAAGAATCGGCCTTGTGGCTCAGGAGACTCAACTTTTTGCCGGCACTATCAGAGAGAACTTGCTCTTTGTGAGGCCGGACGCGAGTGATATGGATTGTAAGAGAGTACTTGTCGATGCACAGGCCAATGGTATTTTAGAAAAGGGGTCTCAAAACGGCAGTGGTCTCGAGCTTAGAATAGGTGAGGGAGGAGTCAAGCTGTCTGGTGGCGAACGCCAACGTCTCTCTATTGCCCGAGCACTTCTTCGGAGTCCTGATTTAATTGTATTTGACGAAGCTACATCAAGCCTCGATTCGATAACGGAAAAAGCTATCACTGATACCATAAAGAAGATTGAGTCAGCCCACAAAGAACTGATTACTATCCTAGTTTCCCACCGTTTGTCTACTGTTGTCCATGCAGATAGAATCTATGTTTTTGAAAGAGGAAAAATAATTGAGACAGGGACGCATGATGAATTGGTGGCTAAAGGAGGTCTCTATTCTGCCCTTTGGCGCGAACAAATAGCAGGGGATAGATAAGTATTGGATTTGATACCGTATAATATTTGAATGTCTGCCTATATATTCTATGGTTTGTTGGGCGTTTCAAACATGGTTCTCTGGGGAATCTATGGGGATCTTTCTGTAGAGAAGTTTGAACTTAGAAAAGTGCTTAGAAGCTTGTTTTTTGGCGCATTTTGGAGTTGCTTTCTGTATTTGACCGATAATGCTTTGCCGCCATTTGTCATTGCCCTGTCTGTAATAAGTCTTGAGAGGATAACAACAGAAATTTACAAAGCACTAATTAGGAAAGAAGATCAATCAAAATATCTCATACCCTCTGATCTTAAAATCAGATTCCATCATGTGTTAAAAAAAATTCTAGGGGTGTTTATTCTGGCAGTCATAGCTGTTGCGATATACTTTGTTGATATTGCAATAAGTAATATAGCCATAATCTTTATTGTAGGAATGTTTAATGCCATAGCTGGAGCAGCAAAAGATGCTCCATACGAAGGTTTTGATAAAATAAAATTTTTTCGAAGTCCAGTGGTGTCCATTGCTATGGGAATTTTCTTAATATACGCATTCCCTCTAGTTACTGGAAAATTTTTTCTTTTAGCTGTTGCGGGAGGAGAGAGAATCATATCTGAATTTTATAAGAAAATATTTAGAGGTAAGACCCCTGGCAAGTTTAAGGGAATTGTTATTAATGAATCATGGGTAAGCGAAAGAAAATGGATTTTGCCACTTTATTTTTTAAGCGTGATTTCCTTAGTGTACCTATTGTTTTTGAGTAATTAGGATGTGTGTATAGATGGCTATCTATATATTTAATTGAGGGCGTATAATTAAGACTAGGTTATAAATAAATTTAAAAGAAATGACTAATAGTCAGAAGGCTATTTGGGCTCTTAGGATTGGTGTAGCAGGGGAGTTTTTGGGACATGGAATGCTCGCCTTGGGAGGTAAGGCCGACTGGGTTGGTTGGTTTGCCAAGTTCGGCGTAAGCGATGTAGGAACAGCAACGACTCTACTCATGCTTGTTGGAATCATGGATGTTATTGTGGCCTTGGTGGTACTTTTCAAACCATTGAAGCCGATACTTCTTTGGGCAGTTTTCTGGGGCTTCTGGACGGCTCTTGTCCGCCCAATCGTTGGTCAGCCAATTTGGGACTTCATTGAGAGATTTGCTAATTGGGGTGCGCCACTTGCTTTGTACTTCTTATTATTGAGGAACGAAAATAGAGATTGATCTAAAAGTTTTTTGCAAAATGACTCTAAATTAGCTAAGATTAGAGCCGTTTTCGCATTGCCAAGATAGCTCAGTTGGTAGAGCACATCCATGGTGGGTCGCAGTACCCCGCCCATCCAAGTGGTAACACATGGATGAATCCCGAATAACGGTTAAAGGCCAAATTTGGTTCAGACCGTGGCCCTGAAGAAATTGAAGGGCCCGAACGACTGACAAGGGTCTCCCTT
>CAYHKS010000052.1:0-3322 GCA_964357345.1 uncultured Candidatus Saccharibacteria bacterium
GCCATAGTCGAGCTATACTAGCATATATGGATTTTATTTTCCAAATCGCCATTCTCATCATGTCGGTGGTCATCCACGAGGTTTCTCACGGCTTCGCTGCTAAAGCTTATGGAGACAACACGGCTCTCTATCAGGGCAGGCTCACTTTAAACCCTGTAAAGCACATAGACCCAATGGGGTCAGTCATTATCCCAGCTCTCTCCTATATGTTGGGTGGATTTGTTTTCGGCTGGGCGAAACCCGTTCCGTACAATCCGTATAATTTGAAGCCGGGTAGATGGCCAGAAGCTTTTGTAGCTTTAGCTGGGCCACTTTCAAATGTTTGTATTGCTGTCATTTTCTCCTTGATCTTACGTTTCGTTTCTCTACCGAGTGAAGGGTTTCTCATCATCACCTCTACAATTGTCTATGTAAACATCCTCCTGGCCGTTTTTAATCTCATGCCGATACCACCACTCGATGGCTCTAAACTCCTTTTTGCGATTTTCCCCGAGAAACTTTATGAAATGAGAGGATTCTTTGAGAGGTATGGTTTAGTCTTGGTCATCCTCTTCATATTCTTCGCTTGGCAGTTTGTGGCTCCTATAGTTGCCACCCTCTTCCATTTCTTGACTGGACTTCCTATTTGAGATAAAGTATTTGCTCTACAAAGATAGATAAATGAGTACGATAAACCAGCTAGTAAAGAAGCACCGCTCCAAGCCAAAGAGGAAATCTAAGGCCATTGCTTTGACGCGCGGATTTAACACCATCAAGAACCGCCCCGTCTTCTATAACTCCCCGTTTAAGAGAGGGGTATGTATCAAGGTGACAACTAAAACTCCTAAAAAGCCAAACTCGGCTATTCGTAAAATCGCACGTGTCCGCCTAACCAATGGTCAAGAGGTGACAGCCTATATTCCGGGAGAAGGGCACAATCTCCAAGAGCACTCTGTAGTCATGCTTCGAGGTGGTCGAGTTAAGGACCTTGGAGTTCGCTACACTATTGTTCGTGGAGTTTTGGACACTCAAGGAGTCGAGAAGAGGAGAAAGGGAAGAAGCCAGTATGGTAATAAGCGACCGAAAGCTAAGTAATTTTATGCGAAGAAAACTTAAAGCCAAGCCAAAAATAATTCCAGATTCAGTCTATGAATCAGAGAAAGTCGCCAAGTTTATCAACTATGTAATGCTCGAGGGTAAGAAGACCACTGCTCGTGGAGTTGTTTATCGAGCTATGGAGGAAATAAAGGAACAGACTAAAAACCCAAATCCTCTGGAAGTTTTTGAAACAGCCTTGAAGAATACTGGTCCAACTATGGAAGTACGTTCAAGGAGAGTTGGAGGTGCCAACTACCAGATTCCTCGCGAAGTGAGACCAGAGAGGAGACAGTATCTATCTATGAAGTGGATAGTAGATGCAGCAAGAAGTAAGAAGGGTAAGCCAATGCACGAAAAATTGGCTGAAGAGATTATCGCAGCTTCAAACAACGAAGGAGAGGCTATCAAAAAGCGTGAGAATACTCACAAAATGGCTGAGGCCAACAAAGCTTTTGCTCACTTTGCTTGGTAAACAAAATAAATTATTTTCTTTAACAAATGGAACGGGATTATCCACTAGAACGAGTCAGAAATTTCGGAATTATTGCGCATATTGACGCTGGAAAGACCACCACCAGCGAACGGGTGCTTTTTTATACTGGGGCACAACATTCTATTGGCGAAGTGCATGAAGGAGACACTACAACCGACTGGATGGAGCAAGAAAGAGAGAGAGGCATCACCATCACAGCTGCAGCTATCACTTGCTTCTGGGCGCCGACATATCTAGCTGAAGCAGATCGTAAAGATGCGAAGAAAAAGTTTCGCTTCAATGTTATTGATACTCCCGGACACATTGACTTCACTGTTGAGGTTAAGCGCTCGTTAAGAGTTTTGGACGGAGCAGTGGTTGTGTTTGACGGAGTGGCTGGGGTCGAACCTCAGTCAGAAACAAACTGGCGTTATGCCGAAGAGGCTCAAGTGCCAAGAATTTGTTTTATCAATAAATTGGACAGAACAGGAGCATCATTTGAGCGCTCATATAAATCTATTCTTGATAGACTTTCCAAAAAAGCAGTTAGATTTCAGATTCCGATTGGTGAGGAGGATAAGCATGAGGGAGTCATCGATCTTTTGAAGATGAAAGCCTACTACTTCGAAGGCAATATGGGCAATCAAGTCTTGGAGAAGGAGATCCCTGAGGCTTATGTATCAGATGCAACTAAGTACAGAGGAGAGTTAGTAGAGAGAATTGTTGAGAATGATGAAGGATTAATGACAGCCTATCTCGAGGGCAAGGCAATATCTCTTGAAGCTCTAAAGGAGACAATGAGGAAAGCCGTGATAGAAAACAAAATCTTCCCAGTTATGACTGGCTCCGCTTTGAAGAATAAAGGAGTACAACTCGTACTTGATGCTGTGGTGGACTTCTTGCCATCACCACTCGATATTCCGCCAGTTAAAGGACTCAATCCTAATACCAATGAAGAAGTTCTTCGTCATGCATCCGACACGGAGCCTTTTTCAGCACTCGCCTTCAAGCTCCAAGCCGATCCATTTGTTGGTCAACTCACCTTCTTCCGCGTTTATTCGGGCACGATTGAAAGTGGTTCTTATATTTATAATTCCACTACGGGCAATAAAGAAAGATTGGGAAGAATTGTCCGTCTTCAAGCAAATCAGAGAGAAGAAGTTAAAAAAGTTTTTGCTGGAGAGATTGCGGCTGCTGTGGGGCTCAAAGAAGCCAAGACTTCCCACACCTTCTCTGACGAAGCTAATCCAATTATTCTTGACCAAATTACTTTCCCTGAGCCGGTTATCAGTCTTCGTATAGAGCCAAAAACTAAAGCTGACCAAGAGAAGATGGGCATGGCTTTGAAGCGACTTTCTGACGAAGATCCAACCTTTAAAATCAAATCAGACCAAGAAACTGGTGAGACAGTTATCATGGGCATGGGCGAATTACATTTGGAAATTATTGTGGATCGTATGAAGAGAGAATTTTCTGTGGAAGCCAATGTTGGTAAGCCACAAGTAGCTTATAAGGAAACTATTACAGGTACGGCAGAGGTCGAGAATAAATATATTAAACAGACAGGAGGTAAGGGTCAGTATGGTCACGTCAAAATTAATATCAAACCACTTCCTAAATATGATCCGGAAGAAAAAATACCAAAGAATGCGAGCCGTGAGCCAGGGTTTGAATTCGTTAACTCCATCAAAGGTGGAGTTATCCCAATAGAATTTATTCCAGCTGTGGAGAAGGGCATAAGAGAGGCGATGGATAGAGGTATTTTGACTGGAT
>CAYHKS010000053.1:0-3238 GCA_964357345.1 uncultured Candidatus Saccharibacteria bacterium
ACCCTCACATGGAGTTCAACTAATGCTACCTCTTGTACTGCTAGTGGTGGTTGGAGTGGTACCAAAGCTACCTCCGGTACTCAATCTGTCTCCCCAACCGCTACTGCTACCTATACACTCTCTTGTACTGGGACTGGTGGTACTGCACAACAGGGTACGAGTGTGGGGGTGAGTACGGTTGTAACTCCCCCACCAACAAGTTTCCTTACGCCGGATATTGCCAACAATGAATCTTTTGAAAGTGCATGGATTAATACTTCAAGTTGGAGTGGATTTACCAATGGAGGCGGAGTTGCTCCTACTGGAATTAGTCGTGTCAGTACTAACAGTCGTTCTGGCTCAAACTCTGTTTTCAGAACTCTGCCTGTCACATCCGGTTCAGAAATTAACTCTTCTATGATGCGAGTCCTGCCAAGTTCATACGATAGATTGTATGGAAGTTTTTGTTTTTATTTAGATACAGCAATCAGTGGAGTACATAAATTCCAGATATACGAGAACAATAGTACCGGTGTTCAGTTTGGTGGATTGTACTTTAATAATGGTGACCTTATCTGGTCATTTACAGAATGGATGGTCTCATACAGTGACGAAGTTGTCATAGCTCCCCTTAGTTCTCTAATCGGTGGATGGCACTGTATCGAAACAGATCACTGGAGGAATGGTCATCCTTCTGGATATCCAGCAGTCGGAATCTGGATTGATGGGGTGCAGAAAAATAATTTTGCTTTGCCAACTGGTCAATCGTCTCCACCAGCATCATTTGATGCAAATGGTTATTTGCTTGCAGGATTACGTCTAAATGGAACTTCCCCTCTTCCAGCAACAAACTCAAAAATCGGGACATATAATGTTTTGGGCGTTTTGAATAGCAGTCCACCCAACACAATTTCTGGAAACATTTGGGTAGATAATGTAAGCATTAGTTCTGTTGGAAGAGTTGGGCCAGTTTCATCGGCCTCTCCATCCACCCCAGACACCACTGCCCCATCTATCTCTGTCACCTCTCCAACATCTGGAACTCTTTCGGGTTCTGTCACGGTCTCTGCATCAGCTTCTGACAACATCGGAGTAGCTGGAGTTCAGTTTAAGTTAGATGGCTCTAATTTAAGTTCAGAAGATACTTCTTCTCCATACTCTATCTCTTGGGATACTACTACGGCTACCGATGGCACTCACACTCTAACGGCTACTGCTCGCGATGCTACGGGGAACACCACTACTTCTGGTTCAGTTAGCGTGACAGTAAATAATAGTGTGGTAACTCCCCCGCCAACTTCAGGTGGACCTGTAGCAATGTATAGCTTCTCTGAAGGTTCTGGTTCTACCTTAGGAGATACTTCCGGTAACAATATTACTGGGAGTCTTTTGAATGGGGTGACTTGGACTGCTTCTGGACATGCAAACAGCGCACTTAGCTTTGATGGAGTGAACGACTCTGTGTCTTTAGGTAATCCTTCGGCGCTTAATCCCACTAGTGCAGTGACTCTTGAAGCTTGGATCAAACCAAATACTTTTGGCGCTAGTCAGTTTATTGTTACCAAGGATAATGGTTCTGCTACTCAATATTACATTCGCATCCAAGGTAATACTGGTATCCGCTTTGCTATTGGTGCTGGAGGAACAGCTACCACTTATACACCAAGTGTATCTCTCACGGCAGGTACTTGGTACCACATAGCCGGAGTTTATAACGGTACTGATATGCGAGTGTATGTAAATGGCTCTTTGATTGGCACTCCACAAGCTAAAACTGGTTTGATGTCAGATATCGGCTTCCCTGCAATAATTGGACTCAACAACACCGGTGTTCTCCCTTTCAACGGTGCTATTGATGATGTGCGTATATACAACAGAGCTTTGAGTGCATCAGAGATTGTGACGGACATGAACACCCCTGTTACTCCTGTATCTGGTGGGGGCACTCCAAGTGATATCACTCCACCTTCTGTTTCTCTCTCCTCTCCCTCTGCTGGGTCTGTCTCTGGTACTGTCTCTGTTTCTGCTACAGCTTCCGACAACGTGGGTGTAGCTGGAGTTCAGTTTAAGTTAGATGGCTCTAATTTAAGTACTGAAGATACTTCTTCTCCATACTCTATCTCTTGGGATACTACTACGGCTACCGATGGCACTCACACTCTAACGGCTACTGCTCGCGATGCTCAAGGGAATCAGACGACCAGTTCTGGTATATCTGTGACAGTATCTAATGGTGGAACGGGTTTTGTTACGCCTGATATATTGAACAATGCGAGTTTTGAAAGTAGTTTTGATGGACTTACGACAAGCTCTCTAGGCAATTTGAGTGCCAACTCACGTGTTACTGGAGAGCACGCATACAATGCACCCTCTGGACTTGATGATCCATCTCAATGGGCAATCAAGGGCGTAATGGGAATAAATCAGTGGAACATCACGGATATTTCTGTAGGAAATCCCACCATCGTTACAGCCCCCGGGCACGGGATCAATTCGGGCGACAAACCAGATATTAAATTAACGAATAGTACCCCGTCAATAGATCAATATTTTGGTGATCCTCTTATTGCTACAAAAATAGACGCGGATCACTTTAGTTTACCTATAGCTGTAACATCAGGAGGAAATACAGGTAAGGTTAGTAAAGACACTCTTGGGGCAGATGCCTTCTATGCTTGGTCACGAAAGGGATTCCCAGAATATGATCGTGTGTGGGTTCGATTTTACTTCTTTATTTCAAACTTAACTGATGGTCCGGGTAATAAATTTAGTCGCTATCTTGACAATAACTTCACTAATTACGGAGGCGGTCTTGGTCTTTCTTTCCAAAATCTAGCCTTTGCATTTCAGCCCGAGACAGCAACTGATGGTTCGTATAGCTTTACTTTAGCTCCGGCAGCCTCTCTAGTTGGATCTTGGCATTCGATAGAAGTTGACTACTGGAGAAATGGAGATACAAGCAATGGAGGAAATGACTATCCGTCTTACGCCTTCTGGTTAGATGGCAATCAAATCACACCTTCTGGTCTTAAACTACCCTTTACAATAATAAACGGTCGTGTCAATTCGGGAAGTCGTGCGGCAAGTTATATAGGTAGAAAACTTGGGATAATTGAGATAAACGGCACATGGAATCGTGGCAACACAATACCTGCCAACTTCTTCTTTGACCGCGTCTCCATCTCCTCCCTCGGTCGCATTGGTCCATAGACTTTTTCCTATTTTTCTTTGATACAATAATGGGTATGCGCAAACCCCT
>CAYHKS010000054.1:0-3229 GCA_964357345.1 uncultured Candidatus Saccharibacteria bacterium
CCGATCTAGAGAGTCTCTTCTTCGAGCTGGTGCAGAAGAGGAGTCTATCAGCTCTGTTATGTCGCGTGTCTTAAGCGAGCTTCATGACGGTACAACGACTAGAGAGATATACGACCATGCCTTTAAATATCTAAAGGAGTATAAAAGGCCTGTTGCCCAAAGATACTCCATAAGGAGAGCTTTGATGGAAATGGGTCCAACTGGCTTCCCATTTGAGGATTTTGTAGCAGAAATATTTAAGGCTCGTGGTTTTGAGACTCTGACCAGACAAACTGTCCTCGGTGGATGTGTGCCACGAAGTGGATGTGGTGGCATGGAATGAAGAAAAACTTATTATGGTTGAGGCGAAATTTCATAATGAGCTGGGAATTAAATCTGATCTCAAGGTAGCCTTATATGTTAAGGCCCGCATGGATGACCTTAAGGGCAGTGTCTTTAACTACGGAGGAAAGGACAGAAAACTTTCTGAGGGTTGGCTTGTTACTAACACTAAGTTTTCCTCAACAGCCATTCATTACGGAGTATGCCAAAATTTGGTTATGATAGGATGGAATTACCCAGAAAAAGGAAATCTTCAAGACATGATTGAGGAAACTCCCCAACTCCTAGAAGCTATTTTAAATAAAACAAAACAAGCATGATTGATTCCATTCCTCTTGATTATTGGAAGCTTATAGTGGCGCTTCTTCTTGGTGTAATAATTGGACTTGAACGTTCAATTGCTGGCAAAACTGCTGGTATGCGCACATATGGACTTGTTTCAATGGGGTCTTGTCTTTTTATCATTCTCTCGCAAGCTGTTGTAGCCAATAGTTCTCTCTTTAATTTTGATCCAATGCGTACGGCAGCTGGCATCATTATGGGTATTGGATTTCTTTGCGGAGGAGTTATCATTTTTCAAAACCATGAGCTTACTGGGCTAACAACAGCAGCTGGACTTTGGGTAGCCGCAGGTATAGGGATGTCCACAGGTTTTGGCGAAATAAGTTTGGCTGTCTTTACAACTCTAATCACCTTGGTCGTCTTTACTCTCCTTTGGACACTAGAGCACTTTATAACCAAAGTTCGTAAGTATTAATGGCAAGACAGGATGAATAAACTTTTCTTCGACATAGAGACATTGCCAGCAGATGAAAAAGCTATTCCAACTCTTAAGTATCTCTACGAAAGAAAAATATCTAAGATAGATCCAGAATCAGACAAAATTCCAGAATCCTTTGAAAAGTTTTTTGACAAGACCGCTTTGGACGGTACATACGGACGCATTTGTTGTATTGCTTATGCCTTAAACGATAAGCCAGTGGAAGTTTTATCAGGGTCAGATGATGAGGCTCTAATGGTAAGGAAGTTTTGGGAGATAGCCGGAAGTGCTG
The DNA here is from genome assembly GCA_964357345.1 of uncultured Candidatus Saccharibacteria bacterium. Lineage (GTDB taxonomy): Bacteria > Patescibacteriota > Minisyncoccia > Phycocordibacterales > Zambryskibacteraceae > JAIFWN01. The sequence continues at coordinate 1,374 of CAYHKS010000054.1, forward strand.
ATTTGATAATTGGGCACAATATTAGAGATTTTGATCTTCCTTTTATAATGCAAAGATCTGCCATTCTTGGGGTGAAGCCAACTTGGAACAAGTTTGAGGAACCGGGTAAGAAGCCGTGGGACATGGCGAAGTTCCTCTCTTTTGCTCGGTACAAAAATGCCCCAATTTTTGACACCATGTGGGAGTGGTCAAACTGGGTCGATAAGTGGAGCAACAAAACTATTGAGCATTTAGCTTTAGCCATGGGTATCCCAACACCAAAGGAGGGCATTGATGGTTCGCAAGTAGCCAGTTTTTACAAAGCGGGGAAAATCAAAGAAATATGTGACTATTGTATGCGCGACGTTGAGACTGTCAGGGCGGTATATAAACGGATAACTTTTGAGGGAGTGAAGGATACAGAATCTGCACCATTCTAGCATGAGCAAATTGGATGAGTTAAGGGCAATCAAAGAAGAGGTTATTAACATCTCTGGCGAACTCGCAGATACACGAAGAAAGGAAAATTATTTCCCCGTAATAGGTGAGGGGAGCCATGATGCATCGATTATGTTTGTAGGGGAGGCGCCGGGGGAGAATGAGGCTAAGACGGGGAGACCGTTTGTAGGTAGAGCTGGCAAGTTTTTAGACGAACTACTTCAATTTATTAGCATCCCTCGTGAGAGTGTTTACATAACAAACATAGTTAAAGACAGGCCTCCCAAAAATAGAGACCCCTTGCCAGAGGAAATTGCTCTCTATGCTCCGTTTCTTGATAAACAAATTGAAATTATTAAACCTAAAATAGTTGCTACTCTAGGACGCTTTTCCATGACTTATGTGATGAATCGGTATGGTTTAGACTGGGAATTAGGCCCGATTTCAAACCTGCATGGCAAGGTGTTTGAATCTCCTAATGGATTTAAAGTTGTTCCTCTATATCACCCTGCGGCTGCTATATATAATCAGCACTTGAAACCAGAACTATTTGAGGACTTTAAAATTTTGAAAACCCTGATTTAACTGCCCGCGAACTAGAACGTAGTTCAGTTCGGGGCTACCCAGAACTGATTTCCAAAATCTAGTTCTGGGTGGTATATTTCATCAAATGGATTCAGCTCAAATACGCCAAAAATTCTTAGATTTTTTTGAAAAGAAGGGGCATACGGTTGTGCCATCCTCATCCCTTGTGACAGACGACCCGTCAGTTCTCTTTACTACTGCTGGGATGCAACAGTTTAAGCCGTACTACTTGGGTAAACCATCACCTTACGGGCAAAATGTCGTTTCGATACAAAAATGTGTACGCACTTCTGACATTGATGAGGTGGGAGACGAAAGTCACCTCACTTTTTTTGAAATGTTGGGCAACTTCTCATTCGGAGAATACTGGAAAAAAGAAGCTATAGAGTACGCACACGAATTTGTAACAAAGGAGATGGGCTTAAAAATTGATTACGTTACTATATTTGAAGGAGAGGAAGGAGTTCCTGAGGATACAGAGTCGGAAAAAATTTGGAAATCTATAGATTCAAATATTGTTATTAAAAAATTTGGTAGAGGAGATAACTTCTGGGGTCCAACAGGGGAGGAAGGACCTTGTGGACCAACAACTGAGATATATGTAAACGGATTAGAGATTTGGAATATCGTCTTCAACGAGTTCTATCAGAACAAAGATAAAACTCTCAAACCTCTTGAGATGAAGGGTATTGATACAGGTATGGGGTTGGAAAGACTTGCAATGGTTGTGCAGAAAGTGCCAACAGTTTTTGATACAGATTTATTTACACCCATAATTAGCATAGCGAAGTCTAGAGTAGTTGCAGACCACATTCGAACGTCAGTGTTTATGGTTTCTGACGGGGTGACTCCTT
>CAYHKS010000055.1:0-1718 GCA_964357345.1 uncultured Candidatus Saccharibacteria bacterium
TTGCCGATTCGTCTAATGGTAGGACGACCGCCTCTGGAGCGGTTAATTGGGGTTCGAGTCCCTGATCGGCAGCCAAAAATTATTAAAAGAAAAGACTGCACTTAATTAGCGCAGTCTGGATTTTTCCATCAACTCACAGAGCGAGGGCGAGCTTGACCATGTCGGCAAGCGTACTCTGGCGATCCTCCGGACTGATCTTTGTCTTGTGAGGCAGAGAGTCACTCACTGTGAGAATGCTGAGAGCTCGGATTCCGAACTGGGCCGCGATGGTGTAGAGCTCGGCACTCTCCATCTCGACAGCCAGCACACCGTACTTGGACCACATCCACCACTCGTCCGGATCTTCCTCGTTGTAGAACTTGTCCGCAGCGAGAATGCCACCAACTCGAACGGGGATATCGAGCTCTTGAGCTATCTCGAAGGCTCTGTAGAGGAGATCCCAGCTCGCCAAAGGAGCAAAGTCCATCCCCTTGAACCGTCTCCGGTTCAGATTCGATTCGGAGCATGAGCCTTGAGCGAGGATGATCTCGCGGAGCCTGATGTCTTCTTGCAAGGCTCCGCAGGTGCCGACACGAATGATCTCCTTCACCCCGAAGTCACGAATGAGCTCGGTGGTGTAGATAGCGAGTGAGGGCATGCCCATACCACTGCCCTGAACCGACACTTGCCGCCCCTCTGGAGTGAAACCGGTAAAGCCGAGCATGTTCCGACTGGTGTTGTAGCACACCACATCAGTGAGAAATTCCTCTGCGATGTACTCTGCCCGAAGCGGATCACCGGGGAAAAGAACTCTCCCCGCGATGTCTCCGGGCTTTGCCACAATGTGAATGCTCACTCTGCCTCTCCTGTGGTTGGTGGATGTTCCAAGGCTAAATTAGCACTATTATCCAATTAGAGTCAACTCACCAAACCTCGGGTGATTTTTAATTTACTGTAAGCGTTCCTACCATCCCCTGTGCGCGATGAGTACCAACCGAGCAGTAATACTCAAAACTTCCAGCCTTATCTGCTACGAAAGTTATCGTTTCACTCTCCCCTGCCTTTATTTGTTTAGTTCTTGCGTTGAACTCGTCTATAACCAAATCATGAAATCCTATCTTGTTTACAAAAGTAATCTTTACTGTGTCTCCCTTGTTAACTGACATAGTCTTGGGAGCAAAAGCAAAGGAAGAACCCTCAACAGTAAACTCTTTAACACTCGTAGATACATTTGTCTCTGTTAATACCGGAGCAGAATCAGTTGGAATCGTAATTTTCGTATTATCGTTTTTAAGAAGCAACCAACCCACTACCACAATCACAACGAGTACAACTACTGTTAAAATTTTATTATTCATATTTGTTCACAAAATTATTAGTCTCACTATTATATACTCCTAAACCCGTAAATATCTACGAATAGCCCAAAGAGAGGAGATGGCTCCAATTATCACTCCAGAGAGAAGTAGAATCGCAAATATTTGGAGAAAATTATGAGTATAGAAGCTAAAAAGGTTCATCCCAATGAAGAAGTTCTGGGTGGCCTTCCCTATCCAGTAAGTGATAGGTAGAAAGAGGATAAGAGTAGTAACAGTTGCCACAAGGCCGTAGATAACCCCAACAGTGACAAATGGGCCTTGAATGTATGCGTTTGAGGCCCCGACAAGTCTCATAACGCTTATCTCCTCGCGAGCGATATAGATAGTTAGACGCACAGTGTTGAAAGCGATAAGAATAGA
>CAYHKS010000055.1:1818-3181 GCA_964357345.1 uncultured Candidatus Saccharibacteria bacterium
CCTCGCGAGCGATATAGATAGTTAGACGCACAGTGTTGAAAGCGATAAGAATAGAAAGAAGAATAAAGGCTACAGCAATAGCAACTCCTAGTTTGTTTGAACTGTCGATGATTCCTGAGAGTTTATCTATTGCAACTTTGTTTTGATAAAAATTAACATGATCAACAATGGTTACGCCCGAACTTGAGAGAGTGTTATTGCCTTCAAGAAAGGTGGCAATACTTTGATATTCCGAAGGATCCTTAGCCTTGATATCGAGGGTCGCACCAAGCGGATTCTCATTGAGTTCATTTAGAGCTGTTAATATTGACTGATCATTGGTGTGTCTTTCTTTGAAAGCTTCTAGAGCTGCTTCTCTGGTGGTATAAGTTACAAGAGAGACCTCGTTCAGTTTCTCAAGCGAATGCCTAACCGCTAATATATCGGCTTCAGAAGCGGTAGGCACGAAGGTCACCGTAATATCGACTTTATCTCGCAGAGTATCAAGGGCTGTTGTAAGCACAGCACTCGAAAAGAAAATAAAACCAATAACAAGAAGAGTGACAGTCATCATCAAAACGGACGCCAGAGAAACGGTTCCGTTTCTCCAGAAGTTCATAAAGCCCGTTTTTGTTATTCTTTTAAAATTTGTCCAGAACATCTTATTTATTACATTATTCTACTCTATTTCTTTAGGTAAAATACTTACCCTCCTTATCGTCCCTGATGATTCTCCCCTTCTCCATAGCCACCACCCGTTTCCCAAGTGAGTCGATAATGCCTTTGTTGTGAGTAGTTAGTATCACTGTTGTACCATAGTCGTTTATCTTCTTTAAAATTTGCACAATGTCGTAGGTGTTCATTGGGTCAAGGTTCCCCGTTGGCTCATCGGCAATCAAAACATCGGGCTGGTTGACTAGGGCTCTGGCAATAGCCACTCTTTGCTTTTCTCCCCCTGATAGTTCGTGTGGAAAATTCCAAATTTTGCTTGTCAGGTCCACCAGCTCCAAGACATGGGGCACATCTTGCTCTATCTCTTTGTCAAGCTTACCAGACGCCTCCATGGTGAAGGCAATGTTCTCATACACGGTCTTGTTTGATATGAGGCGAAAATCTTGGAAAACCATACCGATTTTCCTCCGGAGCTCGTTCATTTGTTTCTTGTTGAGCTCGTTGACATCAGAAGATTCGTAAAAAACCTTTCCCTCCCAAGGTTTCTCCTCAGCCATGAGCATTTTAAGGAGAGTGGTCTTGCCAGCACCAGACTGACCAACGATAGAGACGAACTCCTTAGGTTCGATGGAAAGCGTCACATTTTGAAGAGCCACTGAACTGTCCGGGTAGACTTTCGTCACTCGGTCAAAAAAAATCATATACACCTATT
>CAYHKS010000056.1:0-3036 GCA_964357345.1 uncultured Candidatus Saccharibacteria bacterium
ATCTCAAAAGCAGAATTTGATAAAAAAGTAATAAAAAATTTAAAAGATGAAGCAGGGAAGAGTTCTGATTGGTGGAGGCAAGTTGGGGCAGTCATCATTAAAAATAGTCAAATTGTATCTGTCGCTCACAATAGACACTTGCCGTCTGAACACTCACCTTATACGAATGGAGACCCACGCAACAATTTTCACAAGGGAGTTGAAATAGGACTCTCAACAGCCATACATGCGGAAGCCTCACTTATCTCTGAGGCAGCTAAAATTGGGACAGCTCTGGAGGGGGCCTCAATGTATGTAACTGTTTTTCCATGTCCGACATGTGCCAAACTCATTGCGACTTGTGGCATTAAAAAACTTTACTACTCTGGAGGGTACACAATGCTCGACCAAGACAAACTTCTTAAAGATATGGAAGTAGAAGTTATTTTCGTAGATATGAATTAAAAAAGGCCGGACTGCTAAATCCGACCTCTGACCTGCCTGACTTCTTCCTGAGTGAGTTCATCCACGGGGAGCCCTCGGCGGAGTTTCTCGTATATGATTGCCCGAGTTACTCCCCACCGCTCTTCGTCAAGACCCTTGTAAAAGGGCGATTCGACTCTTCCCGTACCATTTGGGACCATGACGTGAATGTGTAGGTGCTCAATGGTACCGGCAGAAAGACGGGCATCACCATCACGGATGAGAACCCCACAGCTTTCATAACCGTATATCTCACGAAGGAACTTCATGATACGGAAAAGGGACATCTGTTCTGCAGGCTGGAGTTCCCCTGTGTCAATCATGTGACGCTTGGGGACAATGATGAAGTGGTGCTTGGTGTTCTTCTCCGGATAGGGACTTTGCCACGCACGCCAGTATTCATTGTCTGCGATTACTTTGTTTACTTCAGGGTCAATATCGCAGAAGGGGCACTTGCCTTGTAAGGCGATCTCGACCATATGACAGTATTGCTCGTATGTACGAGACCGGGCAAGGCAGGCTAGGGTGCTGGGGTTGGTAATACCCAGCACCACGAGTTTGTCAAAACTCATGGCTCACTCCAGTAGTTTGGGTTCGTGGCTCTACTGGTTTTATATACTTCTAAGGCTGATTAGTCAAACAAAGGTTTTTTAGGAACGGAGTTTCTTGGTGTAGTTTTTAGGCTGTCCAAACTTAAAGCGCCAAGCTTCATCTTTAGCTAAGGCCTTCAGATCTGGTTCTACAAGGTGAGCATGTATGTGAAGTACGCTACTACCATAATCACCATCTTCTGATTTGCCAAACCTTATCGCCACGCCGCCTCCAGAGATGTTTCTCTTACGTGTTTCTTCAGCAAACAACTCGACAAGTTCTTTTCCAGCCTCTGGGTCCATATCTTTTATATGTTCAATATGGGTCTTGTATATAGCCAAGAGTTGATGCACCACTTTCTCATAAGGCCATTGGTTTTCAGTAAGCAACCAATATTTACCTTCCTTCAAAATTGGGTTTTTGTGATACTTCGCCAAATTTTCTGCACAAAAGGGGCAATGGCCAGCCTGCTCAATCTCCTCCATTACTTTAAGTTGGTCGTCGCGTCTCACTGAGGATAAGTTGATGTGTTTATTTTTTTCGCTCATAGACAGTGTAAGTCGAATCTAAAGAATTTTTGTCGTCTTTTTTGTGATGCTCCTCACTTATAATATTCCAATCACCAATATTGAATTTAGGAAAAAACGAATCCCCATCGACGGTTGCATGGATGTGAGTTATGTAAAGTCGGTCCACAAGAGGCAGAGCCAGCTCATAGAGTTGTGACCCTCCAATAACAAAAACCTCTTCATTGTCTCCCGCTATTTTCAAAGCATTTTGCAAAGAATTGACCACGGTACATCCAGGGGCTGAGAAATCGGTTTGTCTGGTGACCACTATATTGTTTCGTTCAGGCAAGGGCTTACCCAATCTTGCCAAAATAGATTCGTAAGTATTCCTCCCAATTATTACAGTGTGACTCTTAGTGGTATTTGAAAAGTGCTTGAGGTCTCGTGGCATATACCATGGTATCTTGTTTAGACTTCCGATTACGTTATTTTCAGCCATGGCAACAATAAGTGAGAGCATGTTAGATGGCGACAGGGATGCTAGCAATTCCAGGGTGCGGATTGTAATCAGAGAGAGTGAAATCTTCTCTACGGAAATCAAATAAATCCTTTTTATTTTTATTTAGAGTGACAGTGGCCAGGATTCTAGGTTCTCGAGAGAGCATCGTCTCAACCGCTGGTTGTTGGTCCACATAAATGTGAGCATCAGAAAAGCTATGAATATATTCATATGGTTCTGTGCCAGTAACATGAGCCAACATCATTGTGAGGGCAGCATATTGAACCATGTTGGACGGGACTCCCACTGGAACGTCTGCTGACCTCTGAAACATGTGGAGAGTGAGTTTGTTGTCAATAACTCGCAAGTGGATCCACCCATGGCATGGGGCCACCACCACTTTTTGTTGTTTGCCTTTGCCTCGACCAATATATTGAGGAATCCATGGAGATATAAAATGAGTTCGTAGTTGAGGTTCTTCTTTGATTTGTTCCACGATGTGCTTAAACTGATTGAAATTTCCTCCATCAGCAGTGGGGAAATCATGAAAAGCCGTCCCATAAGAGCCCGGACCAAGATCACCAGCTTCAAGACCACGTTTAGCGCATTTCTCCGGAGTGACCCACGATTTCCACCAGTAACATCCAAATTTTTCTAACTCTTCTTGCGTGTGGGCACCGTTAATAAATCCACAAATCTCACCAATTGCCTGTTGCCAGACTGTAACGGGAAGCCTCTCCGACTCTTTGGGTGCCATATTGCGCTCGTTGATAATTGGAAAACCGTTTTCTAGCTTAAAGCGTAGAGGATCAGGGGCCATGAGGGTAATGGCGTCAGTGCCTTGTTGACTTGGAGTCTTTACCCCCCTCTCTAATATGTCTCTAAGGAGCCTTTGATACTGGGAATCAGGAGTACGTTCGGAGGCTGGTTTCATTTTAGTACTAACATGCTACCATAAGCTTCAAGATGAAAGAC
>CAYHKS010000057.1:0-2931 GCA_964357345.1 uncultured Candidatus Saccharibacteria bacterium
CACCGATGGCGATGCGCCCCTGCCCGTTCGCGATCGCGTACATTGTCGCGAATCCGACCAGAATGACAACCGCGGCCAATGCGGTGGTACCCAGCGTGAACCTCATCACCACGGAGAACACGGTAATGAGGAACATGACGATGAGCGTCATGAAGAAGGTGCGAACGCCAGTCGGCAGACCCATTGTTTCCTCCAGAGATGTGGGGAACACTATCTTTCTATATGATAGCATGCATACATAGTTTTGTCAAGTATAAAATTGTGATTTTATAGCATATAGACAAGGCTACCGCTCTGGTATACTTTATGGCAGTTAACAAGAATTAAGTAATAAAAATAGAAATGGTAAGAAAAGCAAATGCGGCCTTCATGAAGCCGATGAAAGTGAGTGATGAGTTGAGTGCCGTAGTAGGTAATGGTCCAATGCCAAGAACAGAGGTTACAAAAAAGCTTTGGGTTTATATTAAGAAGCATGGGCTACAGGACGAGAAGAACAGAAGGAACATCAATGCTGATGCAAACCTTAAGCCAATCTTTGGTGGCAAGAGTCAGGTCTCAATGTTTGATATGACCAAGCTAGTTTCCAAGCATCTCTCATAGTTTAAGAAGGGTTAGGTAATTTTTGGTTGAGTTCCACGTCATAAAAATAAGCGATGACAGATAATACAAGTAGAAATTTGGTTTTAGGTATAGGTGCGGTAGTGATAATTGGTCTCATCTTTTTCTTTGTGGCAAACGGTGGGAAGAAGCAGGACAGTAAACAGCCTATCTTGGACATGTCTTCTTGGCTCACATCGGACGACCCTGCCAGAGGGATTAGCTTCAAGTACCCAGCATCTATCGGAACTAAGTACGTAAGTCTTCTAGACTGGCCCCCACAGGTGGCTGTGGTAGATGGTCCCTTCAATTGTGTCGAAACGGAAACTTCTGCATCAAGCAAGGCAGGTCAGACAAAAAAAGAGATTATAAATGGTAAGGAATATTGTGTAACAAGGGTAGTAGAGGGAGCAGCTGGAAGTACCTACACTCAGTACGCATATGCTGGAGAGCTCGATGGTCGAGTAGCTATTCTCACCTTCAGTTTAAGGACACCACAATGTGCGAATTACGATAAGGAAAAGAAAGCCGAGTGTGAGACTGAAGTATCAACCTTTGATATCGGTCTTATAATTGATCAGATTATGAGCACCCTAGTTTTAGGCATGCCATCATTGGATTATGAAAAAGGTTAGAGTTGGGGCACTGATTGTAGTGGCTTTGCTAGTCTTAGGTCTGGCTTTTTCGTACATGCAAAGTAAAAAGAAGGAAGGCCTGCTCACTAGTGGCATTGAAGGCAAAGTTTTGCTTGGCCCGATGTGTCCTGTTGAGAAAAGCCCAAGGGAAGAGGGTTGTGCCAATAAATATTTTCAAACTAATTTGGAGCTGACAACTGTGGATGGGTCAAAAGTAATCAAAAAATTTTCTAGCGATGTAGACGGGTTGTTTAAGGTGAGTGTTGCTCCGGGAGAATATGCCATAAGAAATGTTCAAACTACCAGCCCATATCCAAGTTGTGGTAAGGCAGGGATCGTTCCTGTTGAAGCGAACAAATATACTCGTGTGACGGTCAACTGTGACACGGGCATAAGATAGTCATGTAGAGCTGGGGTTGACCCCGCCGCTCGCGAGCGACGGGGTTGACAAGGGAATCAAGGTAGTATATACTGATGGGATAACTTAGTCACTCCTTTTTCCGCTGACGAGGTTACCAAAGCATGTACAACAGATCAAGCGGCAGACAGCCGTCTAATAGGCCATTTCATGGGCGCACACAGTTTCCTCCGCGAGGAGGCAAGAGACCTCAAAAATCTTTCTCTGATGTTTCCAAGTTTGTGAACAAGGCCGTCATAACGGAAGAAGTTACAGTTTTCGTGCCCGAACATAAGTTCGTGGATTTTGCTGTAGCAGATATCTTGAAGAAAAATATTGTAGAAAAAGGTTACGAAAATCCAACTCCCATTCAAGACAGAGCCATTCCCCATGTTCTTCGTGGAGAAGATATTGTAGGGATTGCAAATACCGGAACAGGAAAAACAGCAGCCTTTCTCATTCCTCTTATAAATAAAATACTTTTAAATCCAAACGAAAAGGTTTTGATTTTGGTACCGACTCGAGAGCTTGCTTACCAGATAGATGAGGAACTACGAGATTTTGCTAAAGGTACAGGTCTCTTCTCGGTTGTTTGTATTGGTGGTACTGGGATGGGTAAGCAAATTACAGAACTTAGGCATAAACACCATTTCGTTATTGGTACTCCGGGAAGGCTCAAAGATCATATTGAATCAAGACACTTAGATTTGTCAGGATTCAAGACCGTAGTGCTCGACGAAGCTGACAGGATGCTTGATATGGGGTTTATAAATGACATGCGCTTCATGATGGATAGAATGCCCAAGGAGAGACATACTCTTTTCTTCTCGGCCACTATTACACCTGACATTGAGCGACTTATTAACGATTTTTTACGTACCCCAGCTCGTATCTCTGTTAAAACTCGTGATACCGCGCAAAATATCGATCAAGACATCATTCGCATACATGGCAAGACCAAGGCTGAAGTACTTTTGGATCTCTTAATACAAAAAGATTTTGATAAAGTTCTTGTCTTTACCCGTACCAAACATGGAGCAGACAAGCTCGCTAAATTTTTGAATACTTCTGGGGTAAAGACTGAAGCCATCCATGGCAACAAACAGCAAACAGCTCGTCAAAAGGCTTTGAAGGATTTTAAGGATGGTAAGGCTCGGGTGCTTGTGGCCACTGATGTTGCTGCTAGAGGACTAGATATTGCTGATGTTTCCCACGTTATCAACTTCGATCTTCCTGCCACCTACGAGGATTATGTGCACCGCATTGGTCGTACCGGTCGTGCCGAAAAAAAGGGCAAGGCTC
>CAYHKS010000058.1:0-2894 GCA_964357345.1 uncultured Candidatus Saccharibacteria bacterium
ATTTCAATCCCGAGACGATGAAGATGTTTGCCATACATTCTGCTTTGACAAAACCAGACGTCTTTCCCATTCGAACATACATCGATTACAAAATGGATAAGCTTGGTGATGAAGAAGAAGAAAAAATTGATCCACTAACTCCTGTTATAGAATTTCTAGGCTCTCTTAATCCGGGTGAGCAATGTTGGATACAAATAATGATTCAAGCTCATCGAGCAGAGAAGGGCCTAGAGGACTTCAAAATCTTTCCTAAAAGGGGCTGGGATAAAATGGTCAAGAAGGAAATACAAAAGATTTTTAAAGAAGAAGCAGTAGTTGAACAGGTGGAGGGCAAAAAAACAAGCATGCTCGACCTAACAAAGGTTCAGCAGGAAACCATCGAGGCTATACAAAGGAGTCAGGATAAGCTTGCCTACGATACCATGATGAGATGCTTGTACTTTGCCAACAAGGAACATTACAACCCCATGGGTGGTCTCGGATTGGTCGGTAGCATGAGGCAATTTGGTTCTAGAAATTTGAATGGAATAAAACCCATTTTTCAAACACCGGAAAATGCTTATCCGTGGCAAGACTTCCGCTCTATACGTAAAAATTCGTATTTAAGGAAGTTTCTTGATGCCTACAAAAGACGTTCTACCTTCAATGGTATTTATAAGGACTGGATGGCTACTCCCTATGTTTTGACTACAGAGGAACTAGCCACCATCTACCACTTCCCAGGTTCGGTGGCTGCCACTCCAACTCTTTCTCGAATCCCTTCCAAGAAGGCTGAGGCTCCGGCTAATCTTCCTGTGTAATGCAGCAGGTTCTAGGAATGTTAAGAGACTGGCGTCTCTATGTGGTTGTAGGAATTTTTATTTGCAGCATTTTTTATATTGTAGCTTTTTCCTCAACCAAAAATTTCCCAGAAGGTATGATAATAACTCTAAGGAAAGGGGCAGGTCTTTCGGAACTTGCTCAAGAGCTTAAGGAAGATGGTGTTGTGCGATCTGCCCTTTGGTTTAGAGTTGCAGCTATAACTCTCGGAGGAGAGACAGGAATCCAAGCAGGAGACTACTATCTCAAAAATCGACAAAATAGTTTTTTACTCGCATGGAGAATGGTGGAAGGGAAACACGGTTTAACTCTTGTAAAAATGACTATTCCTGAGGGTTTTACAGTTAAGGATATTGCCAATCTGTTTGATGAGCGATTCCCAATTTTTAATAAAAAAATCTTTCTTGATACAGCAAAAGAGGGGTACATGTTCCCTGACACTTACTTTTTTCCGATAAATGTTACAGCAGGAGGTGTAATAGATTTTTTTGAGAATAATTTTGAGGCAAAAATTGCTCAATATGAAAATGAAATTCTTTTGTCAAAACATTCTGAAAGAGAAGTAATTATCATGGCTTCAATTCTAGAGGGGGAAGTGAGAACTCCCGAGGACAAGGCACTAGTAGCTGGTATTCTTTGGAAAAGGTTGTCGATAGGTATGGCTCTTCAAGTTGATATCTCGCCCATCACATATGATGAGCCTGGTTTGCCACCCAAACCTGTCAATAACCCTGGATTAATATCAATAAGCGCAGCTCTTAATCCAAAAGATTCAGTATATTTTTACTTTTTAAGTGACAAAGAAGGGAACACCCATTATGCTAAGACTCTTGAAGAACACATCAAAAACACCCAAAAATACCTATAAGGCAAAGGTTTTTTTAGGGCTTTCAGGGGGAGTGGATAGCGCGGTATCTGCGGCGCTTTTGAAGCAGGATGGGTATGATGTTACTGGTGTATTTATCAAGGTTTGGCAACCGGATTTTTTAACTTGTACATGGAGAGAAGAGAGGAGGGATGCGATGAGAGTGGCTGCTCGCCTAAATATTCCTTTTCTGTTTCTTGATTTTGAGAAAGAATATAAAAAGGGTGTGGCTGATTACATGATAGAAGAATACAGAAAAGGTCGAACTCCTAACCCAGATGTCATGTGTAATAGAGAGATAAAATTTGGGGCATTTTGGCAGAAGGCTAAGGAGCTGGGAGCTGACTATATAGCAACGGGTCATTATGCACGAAATGAGAAGGGAGTTTTGATGGAGGGAGCAGATAAAGAAAAGGATCAAAGCTACTTCCTCTGGACTCTCCCATCCAAAGATTTAGAACATGTGCTTTTCCCAGTTGGAGATTTAAAGAAGGAAATGGTTAGGCGACTTGCTAGGAAATTTAATTTGCCTGTCTCTGATAAAAAAGATAGCCAGGGAATTTGTTTTCTAGGAGATGTAAATATAGAGGAATTTCTATCACATTTTATAGATGTTAAAGCCGGAGATGTACTTGATATAAAGGGGAACACAATTGGTAGACACAATGGGTCACTACTCTACACACTAGGTGAGCGACACGGATTTGTGATTACAAAAAAGACTCCAGACTCAAAAGCACTTTTTGTTGTCAAAAAAGATATTAATAAAAACACTATTACAGTATCAGATCAAAAAAGTTTGGAAAATTCAGAAATTAAAATAGAGAATGCAAATTGGATTTCAATGAAGCCATCAGCTAGAAGCCATCAGCTAGAAGCTCGAATACGATATAGACAGAAAAAAGTTTCGATAACTCTAAATGACGAAATTGTAAAATTTAAGACCCCCCAAGTTGTCGCTTCTGGACAATCTATTGTTTTTTACAATGGTGAGGTCGTACTTGGTGGTGCTATAATTAGATAAATGCAGATTGCCACAGGAGAGAAACAGGTCAGTATTATTAAGGCTAATGGTGTTCGCGAAGCTTTTAATCCGACTAAGTTAAGAGAATCTCTTCTTCGAGCTGGTGCTGAAGAGGATTCTATCAGTGCTGTCATGTCGCGTGTCTTAAGCGAGCTTCATGACGGTACAACGACTAGAGAGATATAC
>CAYHKS010000059.1:0-2724 GCA_964357345.1 uncultured Candidatus Saccharibacteria bacterium
CTTCGGCACCATGAGGGTAAGCAACTGCATGATCATAGAACCAGTGATATATGGACCAACACCAAGCATCACAATAGAGAGACAGCACAAACCACCACCAGAAAAAATGTTTAGGAGCGAAAGAAATTGATTGCCAGCAAAAAGAGAGGCTAGAGCGTCATCATTAATTCCTGGTATAGGCACCACAGCAAGCAAACGGGTAAGCACAAGAAGGCCAATAGTAATGAGAATCCTTTTTCTTAGGCCTTGATCCGCAAGGACCAGGCGCAACTTCTCGCTAAAGGTTTTGAACATAGCATTATTTTACAGTCTTCTTCTCTCGCTTTTTTTTGAGGAAAGTCTGGAGAGCAATACCCGAGAGCTGTGGCTGAAAAGATTTCAGAGAACTTTTTCCTCGACCTCGAAGTTTAGGAAATCGTTTGATGAAATCACGAATCTCTGGGCGCTTCTTGCGACCTGCTCGGGCATTCTGCCCTTTGGTGCCACGACCAGAAGTTTTGCCACGCGTACCCCCACGGCCAACTTGCTTGCTCCTCGTACGCTTAGTCTTTGATTTTAAATTGTGTGACTGCATAAATTTATTTTTGATCGCGACTTTTGATTTTGGTGCGAGAGAACTTTTTTAAAGCCTCAATGGCAACATAAGCATTGTTTATGGTGTTCTTTGAGCGAGACAGAAGCTTGGAAGAAACTTCTTTTATGCCAGCGAGTTCTAGCACTGCTCGAACCGAAGAACCGGCCAAAATCCCCTTGCCTGGAGCTGGCATGATCTTTACTCTTGAGGCTGCGAACTTCGCTTCAACTTCATGTGGTACAGACATTGTCTTGGTAGTGTTCACCGTTATCATATTCTTCTTGGCATCTCGAAAAGCCTTCTCAATTGCAAGAGGTGTATCTGCCGCCTTTCCTTGCCCGACTCCAACTTGACCCTTTCTGTTTCCCGCTACAACACAGACAGAGAAGGCGAATCGACGACCTCCCGCAACTACACGAGTAACACGCCTAAGACTCACTATCTTTTGATCAAACTCTGATTTTGGTCGGGTGTCACGCCTAGGTCCGCGACGATTGTCTCTCCTGCCACTTCCACCTCTATTACCTCCTCTCTGATCTCTCTGAGAGCGTTCGGCTGGTTTGGCTTGCGCTGGAGCAGGCACAACTTCCACAACTGGAGTTGAGCTTACGACTTCTGTATTCAGGATTTTCGTTGTTTCTTCCATAAAATTAAAAAATGAGTCCTGCTTCGCGAGCACTCTCAGCCAAAGCCTTTATTTTTCCTGTATAAATGTAGCCACCACGGTCAAAAACCACCTTCTCGACCTTCTTGACCTTTAGTGCCTTGGCAATTTCGGCACCAACTTTTTTTGCATCTTTGCCACTTGCAGATGCCAATGTGACCTCTGCTTCGTCATCTATCACCTGTGTGTAGATAAGAGTATTTGATTTGAAAACAGAAAGACGAGGGATCGTCGAAGTACCAGAAATCTTTGATCGGATCTTTTTGTGGTTTCTTATTCTTTTGGCTGATTTGAGATTACTCATGGTGGGTTAGGCGGTTTTCTTACCCTGCTTCCTCTTTATTACTTCATCAATGTATCTCATACCCTTACCTTTATATGGCTCGGGCTTTTTGAGAGCTCTTAGATTGGCAGTGAACTCACCAACCTTCTCCTTACTCATTCCTGAAACGGTAATAACATTTTTTTCTGCTGTCACCTTAATATCCTTAGGAATGACAACCTTTACTGGATGGGAGAATCCGAGAGCTAAAACTATCTCGTCCCCCTTAACTTCGCTTTTGAAACCAATGCCTTCTAGGATTAATTTCTTCTCAAAAACTTTGTTTACCCCATCCACCATATTTCTCATGTGAGAAGCAAAGGTCCCCCAAAGAGCATTACTTTCAAGAGTTACTTTTTTAGGATTTAGTGTAACCTCTCTACCATTTATCGTAACCACAATGCTTGGATGCAAGGCTCTGGTCAATTCTCCAAGTGGTCCTCTTACAGATAAAATCCCGGAAGCAACAGATACTTCTGTCTTTTCAGGAAGGGCGATAATTTGTTTACCAACTCGTGACATGTTATTTATAGTGAGCTTCGAAACTACCAGATAGAAAATAAAGCCTCGCCTCCTACACCTGCCTTCTTGGCCTTATACCCTGCCATCACTCCTTGTGGAGTAGAAAGAACAAGAATGCCATAACCTTGCCTAACTGCTTTGATTTCTGAGGCCTTCTTGTATATGCGCTTCGATGGCTTTGACAAACGCTTTACTCCTTTGATTTTAGGCATCCTGTTCTCGACAAAAAGATCTATGGAGAGACTGTGTTTGATACCCTTACTCTTCTTTTCAACATCCTTTACAAACCCTTCTGTCTTCAACACATTAGCAATATCCTCCTTAAGTTTGGAGTAACTGATAGCAACTTTATCTCTGCCAGCGGCCCCAGCGTTCTTTATCGTTATGATCATGTCTGAAATAGGGTCCATAGTGAGTGATTAGCGAACTACCAAGAAGACTTCTTAACCCCCGGAATTTTGCCCTCATTAGCAAGCTCCCTGAAACAAATGCGACATAAGCCAAAGTCCCTCATGTAACCTCGACCTCTACCACATCGAAAGCATCGATTAGTAGCCCGAGTCTTGAACTTGGGCTTCTTTTTGGACCTTGCTATTACTGATGTTTTTGCCATTTAGAGTAAAAAAGGCCTCGTTTAAGGCG
>CAYHKS010000060.1:0-2522 GCA_964357345.1 uncultured Candidatus Saccharibacteria bacterium
GAATCTAGACGATCAAATAAATATCTTGAATCCCCGAATAAAATTAGCGAGATTGCAACTCGATCAACTTACTAAAATCAGATGGTCTATTTTTAAGTTCTAGATTTAAAGCTCGTGATAAAAAACTTACGACTTGCTGTGAGACGACAACACCTTTTGCTCTTAATTTTTTATTTAGTGTGATACTCAATAGTTCTTCCTCTAATCTGTCTGATAACTCATGTTCAAGATTTTCCTGAGTGAGAGCATCTCTAGTTTTTCCCTTTAGGGTTCCGATTATTTCTTTTTTAAGTAAAGGAAGAATCTTGTTTTTGGTTTCATCAAATTTTTCTTTCTCTTTTGGTGCTAATTCTACTTTGGTAGAAATGTCATCTTGTCCTAATATGTATCTTACTAACGTTAGCGCCCAAAGTCTCATCTCGGATTTTTTGAAATCTCCGTTCGAGGGGTATAAAATACCAGTTTCGAAATCTCTTCTAGGCTCTTCGAGATCATCAAAACGAAGTCCGAAATCTCTTGCTAAATAATGTCCGTAGGCTTCCGCACGAGTTCTAGTTTCTTGGGGAGACTTATCCAAGTCTAGGGCAAGTTCAAAATCAACCACATGAGTTTCTACTTTATTATCACGCTGACTAATGAGAAATGAGCCTCCATTGACATCAACGAGCCAAATACCTTTCTTGTGGATTTTATCCAAAGCGTCAGCGGTTGCAAAAATTGTTTCCTCAACTTTTCTTTTTAGAAATTCTTCCCTTTGATCATCATCCATCCTGTCCAAAGATGTGCCGGGCACCTGTTCAATGAGAAGACGCGCCCGTTTTTCGTTGGGATAAATTTTAAATTCACCCGCCTTGGGAGTGACGCCAGTCTTGGTCAACCTATCTAGCATCTGCTTTTCTTTTTTAAGACGAGCGATATTATTTTGATCGTGTTCGTTCGCATATTTTGCAAAAAACGCTTCGTCTTTTGGCCCACTATATCGAATGTTCTCCTTTCTGCGCTCTCTTTGCATTTCTCCGGTCAATTCTTCTCTTTGAAAGCCCAGAACAGAACGCTCATTGGTTGGTGTAGGTACTTCTGATCGCTTCATAGTTTTAATTATATCTCGAGATTATACTCTTTGCCCGCTACCTTTGTCGTCAGATTGCCATCTGGATTTACCTTAATCGAAATACCTGCCCCATAATCAACAGCTAACGGTGTTTCTTTAGATACATCAAATATTTCACGTTTCACAAATGGACTTATCGTATCATAGTGAGTTGCTGCCCAAATCACTAATCGCTTATTGGGGTATTTCGAATGATACATACGACTATACCGATTTAAGACTGCAACAACATGTTTCAGTCGATTAGTTATTTCATCTGGTCCCTCAGCCCCCATTTTCTCTCGCGTTTCTTTCTCTGCGTCATCTTCAAAGGCAACCCAGAAATCCTTTCCCATATCTCCGTATTTTTCTTTTAAGAAATTAACAAACTCGGGTGAGTTATCAAACATCTGAGGTTCACGAAGGTCAGCAGTTGGTCGCGGCCCCCCTTCTCCCTTAAGCCTGCCTGCTTTATTTATAACTTGATCCTCGTTCATACCAAACTCTCCGAGTTGTTCCTTAGCAGCCTCCATAACCTTTCGAGCCGTCTCCATTGATCTCCGGCCTCCACCTCTAAATTGGGTATCGCTTGCTACGACCAGAATTTTTAAATCTTTTCTTTCTTCTTCGGGGATACTCTCAATAAGCGTCTTAAAGAATCCTCTGCTCATTTCGCTAATTTCTTTCGCTCCATCTGGAGTAAGACTGCCGACATTTTCACTTTCAACCGAACGCTCATATTTCCCATGCCGTTGTAAAACAATTTCGGTACCACCAACCTCTAGCGGAATTGATTCAATATTGGATTTCTCAATAGTTCTAGGAAATTCAAAACTCATGTGATTATGGATTAGATTTAGTACTCAAAAATTCAGCTGCTTCATTTATCGATTTAAACATTGGCACACCTTTCTTTTTCCACTGTAGTATCCATTTCCTGTGTGTTTTAACTTGTTCGAGCTTGTCGCTTGTTGCGCCACCATCATAGTTATCAGTCTCTCTGTGCTTGATATATTTTTTATGAGTACTCCATGGAGGAATAACGATGGCATCGGGCTTTAGCCAATAGTTAGAGGCTCCCATAATCCAGAAACCCAATTTTTTGGCTTGCACGGTGATAGTATCGCTTCGTTGATCAACCTCATTAATAGTTTCGATGGATTCTAGCCACCAAGCACCGTCTGGATGAGCACGTGTAGACATCCAAAGATGGTCTCCGTCAATCCAATGGGATTCCTTCTGATTTTTGATGTAGTGCGTCTTCCCCGTGCCCGAAGGTGCCAAAATAAAATATCCAACCGAGTGAGTTTTGTATTTTTCTTTTAACTGATTATAGATAGTTGTGCCATCAGCAAAAACGAGAGGAACAGAAGGATCCAAGAGGTTATACCCATTTTCCATATTCATCATTTAAACAAATAATGTCTCTAGT
>CAYHKS010000061.1:0-2519 GCA_964357345.1 uncultured Candidatus Saccharibacteria bacterium
AAAAGCTAAGCAGCTGAATTGATGGATAGAAGAAAAATAGTCATTATCATAGTTTTGGTGCTCATACTTGGTACCGGTATTTTGTATTTCCTTCTTGGTGGCAAAACTCCAAGTGGTCTGCCTCTTTTCACTGGCTCACCATTTGGCACTCCACCCGAAGAAACTCCAGTTGATGGAGGGATTACTACTGGGAGTGGCAATGATAAATTGGCCCCAGATGGTGTTACCCCAGTTGATGAGAGTGGCAAACCAATAAACGCTTTGTACAAAATATCTGATGGACCAATTGCAGGGGCGGTAAGCTTTAAGAGAAGTGGTGTTGATTATATTCGATACGTAGACAGAGCTACTGGCCACGTTATAGAAATAAAACCATCGACTCTGGAGAGAAGCCAGATACTAAATATTACTAGGCCCCAAATCTACGAAGCTATCTGGCGAGCAGATGCCACGGGCTATATAGAGAGAACGGTAGCAAGCGACAGCGATGAAATAATCAACACCTCTATCTCTCTCGTCTCTCCAGTAGGAACTTCGACAGACAATCTATACACCGCCAGAGCTACCTTACTTCGTGGAGATGTAGGCGAGATCGTAGTAACCCCAGATGGGTCTCTCTTATACAACCTTCGTGATACTGGAGCGGTTATGACCTCTACTTTTGCAGGAGAAAAGCCCAGGACTTTGTTTACCCTACCCTTTACCTCATGGAGAATTCTCCCAATCAGCAACGCCTCTGCGATCTTAGCCACCAAACCCAGCTCTACTGCTTTGGGTTACGCATATAATCTTAATTTGCAAAACGGTGGACTAACTAAGATACTCGGGCCACTCTCGGGCTTGTCAGTTCTCCCAACCCTTGATGGTAAAAAAATTGCATATGGTCGTGTGGGAAACAAGGACTTTCTTCTTTCGATAGTAACCACAGCAACTCGTGATGTCATAAATGTTCTCCCACAAACCTTGCCAGAAAAATGTGTCTGGAGTAAAAAGTTTTCAGGAACAATGTACTGTGGAGCTCCTAGCAATGGTCTCGGCACAAACGTTCCAGACTCGTGGTATCAAGGGATTGTGAGCTACTCAGATAAAGTTTTGGAGCTTAATCCCGAGACTGAAACAGCACAAATACTTACTGATCCAAAGGGAAGTTTCGGTGTAGATATTGATGTGATAAATCCGATGCTCTCCCCGAACGAGGATTATCTTTTCTTCACTAACAAAAACGACCTTACGCTTTGGGTATTGAGACTTGTGCCTTAAGGCGCTTCCTGACTATTATTTCTTGTCCGATAGTAAAGAGGTTTGTCGTAAACCAGTACAAAGCAATTACTCCAGAAATACTATAGGAAATAAAGAAAACGATAACTGGGAAGAAGTATTTCATTTGAGCTTGCATGTTTTTGGCAAGATCATCACCAAACGATGGGGTGCCAGAAGAAGATTTTTTAGTTGGCGGAGTGGCCAACTTTATTTGGAAGTAGGTTGTGATCGCTGCAAGAAAGGCAAGAATTATACTTTTGTGAGTTAGATCCATCCCAAGAAAGATGGCGCTCACTTCTCCTGGCACCTTAACAAAAGAGTAAAGGAGAGTGGTGTCGATAGTAGGGAACCCAGTCGAAATAAAAATCTTATATAGGGCAAAGATAACTGGTAATTGAACTATAAGAACGAGAATACCCGAAAAAGGATTGACCTTCTTCTCTTTGTATAAAGCTAGAGTCTTTCTTGCTTGCTCCTCCTGATTACCTTTGTATTTTATTTTTATCTGTTCGAGCTCTGGCGCAAGATTTTGCATTTCTATTTGAGCTGTCACTGCTTTTTTTGAAAGAGGGTAGAGAATTAGTCTCACTATTATCGTAATGAAAATTATGGCCAGCCCTGCATCTGCTACAGGGATAATGCTGAAGAGAGCAACAAGAGTATTGTAGATTGGCTCAACTAAAAATTTGGTGTAGAGAGTAGACACAGGAGAATTCTATCTTTTTTTGAACGGATTGAGAAGCGAGCTTACTTCTGCTTGTAATTTTTCCCCACGAATTTTTTCTGCCCCAGGCTTGGCAATAAAAAGATACAGACCAGAGGAAAGAAAGGGAAGAAAACTATCAATAACCGCATATGTTCTTCGACGCAGAGTGTTTCTCACCACAGCACTTTTGGAAACTTTTTTTGAAACAGTTACAGCGAATTTTAGAGCACTGTCTGATTCCACAACACGCAAAATAAAATTTTTTGTATTGGAGAATCGTTTTGATCTCTGAACTTCAGAAAAAGTTTCTCTCGGTAATCGAAATTTGCGTGCCAACATCAAGCAGTCAGTCGCTTCCTACCCTTACGTCGTCTGGCCTTGACGGTTCTGCGCCCTCCAGTGGTCTTTGCTCGCTTTCTGAATCCATGAGCGCGCGCTCTCTTGCGCTTTTTTGGTTGGTATGTTGTAGACATATTTTAATCAACAGCTTATCAACATATTATAAACATTTTTTGCCTCTAGTACAAGTTTGGCGAGGAAGACATCCCGTATA
>CAYHKS010000062.1:0-2503 GCA_964357345.1 uncultured Candidatus Saccharibacteria bacterium
CCGGCCAAGTCTTAGCCCAAAAAAGAGCCAAGAGAGAGTTAGAAGAAGTAAGAGAACCAAATGGAACAGGCACCATCCCAACCGCATCTTAAAACCCCCATTATAGCCCTTATGGTTGCAGTGGCATTTTTTTATGATTTACTGCAAATACTTTTTAGTTATATAGGACTGGGCTGGTTAATAATCCCAGTTGCTTACGGCACATTTATTTTGTGGTTCAGAACATACAAAATAAATTTTTTAAGTTTAAAACGAGCTCCCACATTAGCTGGCGGAGCCATACTTGAACTTTTCTCTGCAGGTATTATTCCTTCAATAACTTACACCGTCCTAAGAGTCGCCCTAGACTCAAAAATCAAGAAAATTGCTGGTATATAATATGTATATGCGTCACTCGACTCAATTATTGATATTAACTCTAGTACTGTTCTTCTCTCCGTATCTGGCATGGGCACAAACGATAGACTCTCAGGCACAGGCACAAGCTGAGTTTATGGCTCAACAAATATTAAATAGCTCTGTTTCTGCATCAATGTTTATATCCATCACTCCGGAGATGCCAAAACCAGGTGAGAAAGTCACCGCCAGACTTGAGAACTACAGTATTAACCTCGACACATCAACAATATCTTGGTCGCTAAATAATAAAACCATAAAGGCTGGCTTAGGAATCAAATCTGTAGACTTTACTGCTGGACCTTTGGGCTCAAGTATCGAGCTAACAGCGACTGCTGTAACCAATGATGGTAAAACTCACACAAAAACGTGGTCACTTCTAATCGGAGCCGTGGACCTTCTTTGGCAAGGGGAGACTTACGCTCCTCCCTTTTATAAAGGCCTATCTCTTTGGAGTAATCAGTCACGCATCACTTTCGTAGCCATACCGCATGTCACCAAGCCCGATGGATCACCTGCAAACCCAGTGACCTTAACATACAAATGGAGTAAGGATGGGGAAGTTCTCGGAGAAATTTCTGGCACAGGAAAAAACTCTCTAACATATTTTGATTCAGTACTCTCCAAAACCCAGACGATCAGAGTTCAGGTTTTACTTGGAAACACCGTCGTGGCCGAATCATCAGTCACTCTCACACCAACCAATGTTAAATTATTGGCCTACGAGAACAGCCCTCTTTATGGAACACTTTTCCAGCGCGAGGTTGGAAACGAGTTTAGTCTACAAAGTCGAGAGGTGTCGTTTGTAGCAATCCCCATGTTTGCTGCAACAAAAAATAGCTTTTCGAGTCGCCTGAGTTACTCATGGTCTACAAGTTCTGGAGATAAAAGAGTGGGTAAGATATCAACATACCGAACTCCTGATGGGGGTAGAGGTTCTTCAAAAATTACACTTTCACAAAGTGATTCGAAGGTCATAATCCAACCACTCTCAAAGAGTTTTGTTATACAGTTTAGTGATCAAAACCAATTTTGATGAAAAAAGCTTTCATTGCAATCATCTTCATAATATCCCTGCCCCTTACAGCTGGAGCTCTTGACTATACTCCACTTGCGCCCATTCCACAGTTGCAAGATACCTCGGGGAAAACTACCGTGGAATCTTTCATCCCTGGAGCAATAAGACTCATCGTGGGAATTTCTGGAGCGCTTGCTGTGATTTTTATTATGATTGGTGGTATCAAATATCTGTCGACCGATGCTTGGGGAGGAAAAAGTGAAGCGAAAGATACGATTCAAAATGCAATCTTCGGGCTCCTTCTTGTCATAGGTGCATATGTAATTCTTAACACAGTAAACCCCAATCTGGTGAATCTTCGTCTTGAAATAGAAGGATTGGATGGGGGCAGAGCACTTGATGGTGACTTAGGAGGGGAGGAGAACCCAGATAACCCAAACGTCGGTTGTGAGGGGACAGCGAACTGTGACTACGATAACCCGGGCGACACACCAGGGGATCACACTAGCTGGGGACCTCTTAGTAATGGAGTGACTCTCGTAGGGATTCCCCTAAAGGACTCGTGCATGCAAGTTGCCCATTATCCTTGCCAAGTTAACAGCACAGCTTTTGAGTCTAAAATACAACGTTTGAAGAGCATCACCGATAACCTTGCCCCAAAACTTCATTGGTGGATAACTGAGGCTTGGCCTCCAAATTGGAAACATCACACCTCTCATTGCCACAACCCCGGTTGGCCAAATACTGGGGGTTGTATAGATGTAAACCTCCATAATCAAGCCACCCTAGGTTTTGATGGAGTAACCCAGAGGAACCCCCAGAATTATGCGCTCTTTGTTAAAGCTATTAGTGATGCTGGCTTTACTAGTTTCAAGCTTGAGGTTGGGACAGACAATGCGGGAGTACCATGTAAAACCACACCAAATCAGTGCCAAGCAAAGGCATTAGAAATCCGAGACGCAATAAACATCCTAACCGGGGCCAGTGGTCTAAGTAGCCACGTAATCATAAACGCAAATGCCACAGGCGACCATATACATATAAATCACCCTTAAATGTCCAGGAAAACTGCCGTCATTGTCATAATTT